>JAQXNW010000070.1 GCA_029098205.1 Eubacteriales bacterium
GGAATGTACTTTCAAAACCGAATCCGGTGACAATAGCGAAGAGGATCCACCTGTACCCATCCCGAACACAGAAGTTAAGCTCTTCCGCGCCGAAGATACTTGGCGGGCGACTGCCTGGGAAATTAGGGCGTTGCCGGTTCGGTCTTTTTTTCTATTGTGGCTCCGTGGTCAAGTGGTTAAGACACCGCCCTTTCACGGCGGTAACTCGAGTTCGAGTCTCGACGGAGTCATCAGGAAAGGTCTGCCGTTTGAAAAGAGCGAGCAGGCCTTCTTTGTCAAAGAAGCAGAAAGAGACGGGCGCGATTGGCGGAATTGGCAGACGCGCCAGATTTAGGTTCTGGTGAGAGATCGTGTGGGTTCAAGTCCCGCATCGCGCATAGAAGAGAGAGGGGATCGCTGCAGGAGGCTGTGCGGTCCTCTTTCTTTGTTTTTGCTCCCATTCGTTTTGCCCGGGCCGTTTCGTTACTATTTCGGTTTTTCCTGTTTTTTTCCTAAATCTTATGGCATAATTATTATAGGTATATACTTATTGGGAGGTTTATGTCTTTTGCGTCAGCTTATAGAGAAAAAGTTACAGGAATATTATGGCAGAAATATTCCGGTTCGGATCCTTGATCGAGTCAGTTTTGAACTTAAAAGAATGGAGGAGTGCGGTCTTTCACGGGAATTCTTTTTGCTGCACCGCCTTGTACGTGTATTAAAATCCCGGCAGATTCCTTTTTACCTAGGAGGAGAGGCTTCATCTTCGATTCTTCTTTATTTACTGGGCGCGTCTTCCGTAAATCCGCTTCAAGCGCATTACTACAATCCGATCGAGCGAAAAATTGAATTCTCGGATGAAGCTGAGGATGGGTATGATCTTCCGGATCGCAGCGCTCCTTGGATTTCCGACGGGCATAATGTCTCCGCGGAGATTTTCTGGGGAACCGGAAGTTCTGATGAAGGGAATATCTGTCCAAATATCTCACTCCGTCTTCCGGAACGGGCATTTTCAAAAATACGAAGAAGAATGCTGACCGACGCGAAGTACGATGGGTTAGAGAAGAAAGATATTGTACATGGTCGTGGATTTCAGTGCGGACATATTTTTTTGTCCGGGAATATGGCGCTCCCGGAGAAGGAAATCACCTGGTATTATCCTTTGTCCGCGAAGAAAGTCCGTGAATATGAGCTTCAGAATTTTTCAACTGCTCTTCGGCTAGATCCAAATACGGATGCAATTCCGAAGACATTTTTGGGAGTTCTACGAATCTTCGGTCTTACGCGCGGGAGCTGGTCGCATGTCAACAATCAGCGAACGGCGGAAAACAGCGGAATGAATGAGGAAACATATTTCAGCCTGGAGGATTTCGGGTATTCCCTGGATGTTGTACCGGCTTTTTATGACGATGTGTTTGATATGGTTCTTCGGGAAGGGTATCCGGAAGAAGAGGCATATTATGAAGCAAAGCGTGTGAGTCTTGGCAGAGGTTTAAGTGAAAGAACAAAGGATGTTCTGTATGACAGACCGGAAATTCCATGGTGCAATTCTGCCATCCGCCTGTATTCGAAAGCACATGCTTTGGAATATCTTCTGATGGATTACCGGATTTTCCGGGAAGAAGGAAGAAAAAAGGAAAGAATTGAGGAAGCTGGAGTCAGGGAAAATAAATGATTTATTTCCCGGATTCAGACAGCCAGGTTATATTTTTCAGAAAAGCAAGCACGAAGGCATTCAGCTCCAGAGAAAGGCTGGTGTCTTCTTTTTTTATAATGAGATACCCGCTTCGAAATCCCGGGAAATGATGGAATTCGCCGGGAATGTTTTCAGAGCCGAGAATCCCCTCTGCATCGAGAATCTGAACGCCTGTTTTGAATTTTTCCAGCGGAAAGCGAATCTCCGCAAGATTTTTTGAGGCAGAGGATATGAGATGATAGGGAACATCTGCGGAAGGAAAAGCAATATATTCTTTCAGGCCGGTTTTTCCGGACAGACGCACCTCCAAAGCGCCCTGAAGCACTGCGATATTCTGCACGATAAAGGGTCCCTTGGGAAAGCCCAGTTTCTGCATCGCATCGTGAAGCCGGGCTCTTTTTAATATAGGAAGAAGACGAGTGAGCTGCAGTATATCATCGTGATTGTGGAGAAGGATCGTTCTTTCGGCTTCTTCTGTCGGTTTCTCCAGATAGGATTCGTATTCCCGGATACTTTCGCCGCCGTCGATCCGGTCTTTCCGCAGGTGGTCGATACCCAGCAGCTTTTCAACGCTTTTTTGACTTAACGATGACATAACTTCTGCAAGCGGAGAATAGGAACGGATGATCTGGTAAAGATCCAGATGATAGATATGCCGGAAAGCCTGCTCCGCTTCTTCGCTAAGACCATATTTCGCCGCGCGTGCTTTGAAAAAAGGAATATCAAAACTTCGTCCGTTAAATGTGAGAAGGAAGGACTGCGTATTAAGAAAAGACAAAGTTTTTCGGATCAGATGTTCTTCCTGCTCCGGGGTTTCCGCGAAAAACTGTACAGCGTGATAGGTCCCGTTCTTTTCTTCCAGAAAGCCGGAAAGAATGATCGGGTCTCTTCGGCTGGATAATCCGAGGGTTTCCAAATCAAAAGCGGTCGGTGCTGCTTCACCGAAGTACATCTGGTAGGCACGGCTGCGAAACGGTATAAACTTTCCCTGATCTTCGAAAATTTTCATTAAGAAAACAAATGAGAGTCTGACCGTCTGAAACGGTGAAAGACGCTCCCTCCTTTCCATATCCCAATATTATTATTCCCGTATTTATGTTATTATTCACATGTTAAATAGGCTTATAGGACAAAAAACGTGTTTGCCTAATCCCAAGTAGGAGGGATATTTATCCTCCCTGTAGAGTTCTCCCCAGACAACAGCATCACCCCATGTTGGGATAGCTGAAGATCGCTTTTATTCTTCTTATGGCAAGATATATGCCATCTACATGCAAAACGTCTTTCTGATCCTCAATGACCGGAGGCATCGGCCACAAATCCCAGCACTTTGCCGTATTTCTACGAAAAGTTCTGCCGCCGCCAGGCATGTCCGTTTGAGTGCTGCGCCCAAACAGACACTATAAGAATATATTTAACTGCTTCTAAGAGTTATCGATCTTAGGTATAAATAATGACTTGCATTCAGGACAAAACCATCTCTGCATGCCGGAACTATTCTTTCCGTGTCTGATACATTGATACATTTGGCTCCGCTTTTGTCCTATACGCCAAAAAATAACGGGTAAATAAAAAACGAAACAGGCCGCTTCACAGCGGTCCGCTTCGTTCAAAAGGGGTATTGGGATTAGAGATTAATAAGGCTATCACTGATAACCTATAAAAGTATTATATGTCATTCATCTTGTAATTTCAATAGGTAAAGTATCGAATTTTGTACATATCCGAAGCGTCGGCGAAGATTTTCGTTTACATTTGTACATAATAAGTGGAAAAAGAAGACAGAATGAGTATGGAATACAGAAAACGGATGGGTCGATTTGTGATATAATAAAAAAAGTTATTGTAAACTATGAAGGAGTATGGCGGAATGGCATTTGAAGAAAAAACACTTCATTCTGAATTAGTTTTTCGTGGGCAGCTGGTGAACCTCCGGAAAGATGAGGTAGAAACAGTGGACGGAACTTCGTTTCGTGAAATTGTGGAACATTGTCCGGGCGCAGCAATTGTCGCTTTGAAAGAGGATGGGTCGGTCATAATGGAAAGGCAGTACCGGAAGCCGCTGGAGGGTGTAGCCTATGAAATTCCGGCAGGGAAAGTGGAACCCGGGGAAGAGCCTCTCAAGGCCGCCATCCGCGAGCTGAAGGAAGAAACCGGATATACGGCGGATAAGATGCGTTTTCTTACAGCCGCGTATCCTACCATCGGATACTGCACGGAGAAACTGTTTTTTTATCTGGCCACAGGACTTTGTCCCGGTGAGACGAATCTGGATCCGAATGAGTCGATCGACATAGAGGAGGTTCCGTTTGAGAAGGTCCTGTCGCAGGTGATGCGCGGGGAAACCATCGATGCGAAAGCACAGATTGGCATCTTGATGACGAATGAATTGATCCGCAGCGGAGAATTGGAGGATTATCTTAAATGAAATTCGACAGTTTTCTGAAATATTTGAAGGATACACGCGGTATGTCAGAGAATACAACGGAGGCTTACCGCAGGGATATGCAGGCATTCTCACGTTTTCTGGAAGGAAAGGGAAAAGAGAATCCTTCAGGAGCTAGGGAGACCGATATCATCGAATATCTGATGGCTCTGAAAGAAGCCGGAAAGTCAAAATCGACGGTGAACCGGAAGCTGGCTTCGATTCGTTCTTATTACACATTTCTGGAAAGGAGCGGAAAAATTCCTTCGAACCCTGCGGAGAACATTCATTCTCCGAAAATTTCCAGAAAGACGATCAGCTATTTAACAGTGGAAGAGGTAGAGCATCTTTTGGAGATGCCGGATGATTCCGTGTTCGGGATTCGGGATCAGGCGATTCTTGAAGTGATGTACGCATCCGGGGTCCGCGTCAGTGAGATGATTGAGCTTACGCTCAGTGATGTGAATTTTCAGATGGGCTTTGTCGCTCTGTCCGGACAACACGGGAAGGCGAGGATTGTTCCTCTCGGAATTCCGGCTCGGAAAGCGCTTGAGAAATATGTGAAGACATCCCGCCGGGCTCTTATGGCAAAGGGAGATCCAGATGATCCGAATGGTCCTCTGTTTGTAAATTATCTTGGGGAAGCTTTTACACGGCAGGGATTCTGGAAGGTCCTTCGCCAGTATGCGGAAAAAGCGGGTCTGAAAGATCGGCTTACGCCACAGACGCTTCGGAATTCATTTGCGCTTCATATGGTGAAAAACGGGATCGATATTCGTTCGTTGCAGGAACTGATGGGGCATGAGGATATTACGGCGACGCAGGTTTATTTTGAACACAGCCGCGGAAATATCAAGCAGATTTATGACCGGTGCCATCCGAGAGCGAAAGAACGGTAACTGCAGGAAGAAAATTCTTGCACTGAGGGACTTGGTGTGATATTATAAACAAGTATTACGGGCGGTCCTCTGGGCGGTTGTTTTTTTATGCTTTTCGGCCTAAGAACGTCTAGGAGCGAAAGGAGAGTCCTTAGAATGAACGTTATCGATTCGATTACAAGTGATTATCTTAAGAAGGATATCCCCGATTTCCGCGTTGGAGATACGGTGAGAGTTCATATTAAGATTAAAGAAGGAAACCGCGAGAGAATTCAGGTTTTTGAAGGATATGTACTGAAGCGTCAGAATGGCGGCATCAGCGAGACATTCACAGTCCGCAGAATCGCGTCTGGAGTCGGCGTTGAGAAGACATTCCCACTGCATTCTCCTTGGGTTGAGAAGATCGAGCTGGTTCGCCGCGGCGATGTAAGAAGAGCGAAGCTGAACTACATGCGTGCGAGAACCGGTAAGGCGGCGCGTATTAAAACGAAAGAAGCAAGAGCCGAGAAATAAAATCGGTGACAGCGCAGATTTTCAGGCAGGGGTTCCGCGGGAATCCCTGTTTTTTTGAATTTGGAGGAGCGGAATATGAATCAGATTCAGTGGTATCCGGGTCATATGAAAAAAACCAGAGAATTGATCAAAAGTCATCTGGGCGCAGTGGATCTGGTTTTAGAGGTCTGCGATGCCAGAATTCCGAAGGCAAGCCGGAGTCCGATTCTGGATGAGCTCATCGGAACGCGGCCGCGGCTTATTTTGCTGAATAAAAGCGATCTTGCGGATCCGGGGCAGACAAAGGCATGGGTGCGTTCTTTCTCTTCGGAAGAAGGCTGCCGCGTGCTGGCGCTTAATAGCATGAGCGGAGACGGGATCGGCGCGCTGCTTTCTGAATTAAACAAGATCGAGGAAAATCGGAAGAAGCAGGGTACAGGGCAGAAGTTTCAGCGTCATCTTCGAATGATGATTGTCGGATCGCCGAATGTAGGTAAATCGTCTTTGATCAACCGCCTCACGAAGCGGAAAAGCGCGAAAACGGGCGATCGGCCGGGAGTCACGCGCGGAAAGCAGTGGCTGACGCTTTCGAATGGAATGCAGCTTCTGGACACTCCGGGAATTCTGGCACCGAAGCTTAAGGACCAGGAGATTGCGCTTCACCTGGCCTACTGCGGTTCAATCCGGGATGAGATAATGGATATTCAGGATCTCGGATACGCATTTTTGAAAGAGATGAGGGTCCGGTATCCGGAGAATCTTAAGAAAAGATATCAGATAGAAGATCCGGAAGCGGATCCTCTTATGCTGATGAAATGGATTGCAAAAAAGAGAGGGTGCATTCTTTCGGGCGGAAGAATCGACTATGAGCGGACAGGACACCTTGTGATTGAAGATTTCCGCTCCGGAAAGCTCGGGCGAATTACGCTGGATAAAGCGCCGGAGTTCGATTGAAAGAGGACCAGACATGACAAAGAAAGAAAAACAGGAAAGGGATGCCGCAAGGCTGAAGGAACTTCTTCGCTTTGACGAAACAATAAGAGAAGAGCAGGGAGTGCGGAATTTTGCCGGCTGGGATGAGGTCGGCCGGGGGCCTTTGGCGGGGCCGGTTGTGTCGTGCGCGGTTGTTCTGCCTCCGGATTTCGATATTTTGGGAGTGGACGATTCTAAGAAGCTGACCGATAAAAAAAGACGAGAACTTGCGCCCCGGATCATGGAAGAGGCTGTATGCTTCGGATTTGGAGAGCGGAGCAGCGAAGAGATCGACCGGATCAATATTTTGGAAGCGACCCGGGAAGCGGCCCGAGATGCAGTAAAAAACTGCGCGGAGAGCTATCGGAAGCTAACGGGGGAAGAATTGACCTTTGTCCTGTTTGACGCGCTTCAAATCGAAAATCTGGGTGTTTCTCACAGGGCTGTGATCAAGGGAGATCAGAGCAGCTGCGCCATCGCAGCCGCGTCGATCCTTGCGAAAGTAAAAAGAGACGACTGGATGATCGAGATGGATTCTGTGTATCCAGGGTATGAATTTGCGAAAAATAAAGGGTATGGGACAAAGGCGCATTACGAAGGAATTCGTAAGTATGGCATCACGCCGATTCATCGGCGGTCTTTTCTGAAAAACCTGCGGGATCATATCTGAAGAGGCTGAACATCCGGCTGAAAGGCTGCATGACTGCATGAAAAAAGAGACGGCTGCATAC
>JAQXNW010000071.1 GCA_029098205.1 Eubacteriales bacterium
ATACAGCGCTGTGACGTATGCAGGCTGGCTTTGAATGACGGCGACTATCCATACATTCTTCCGCTCAACTTCGGGTTTGACGAGGAAAACGGAAAAATCACGCTGTATTTTCACAGCGCGCTGGAAGGATACAAGACCGGGCTTTTTCAAAGAGAAAACCGCGCGTCCTTCGAAATGGACTGCAAGCACGAGCTTCAGTATTTTGCCGACAGAGGCTACTGCACGATGTCCTACGAAAGCGTCATCGGAAGAGGCCGAATCGAAATGCTTTCGGGCGATGGGAAGGTGCACGCCCTCCAGAGACTGATGGACCACTATCACAAGACACCCGGCACATACTTCAATCCGGCGGCGATCCCCAGGACAATCGTATACGCGCTTCATATAGAGCATCTGACTGGCAAGCGGAAAATGCCGAAAAAACTGGGCTGAAGACCGGGCTGAAAGGAAAACGTACAGAGCCGCCGGGGAGTCGAAAGAAGACATACAGATGCAAAATTCATTTGAAAGATCCGCACAGTTATATATAATATATTAAAAGTGTAAAGGGTGGGAGGATATGAACACGGATTATCTACAGAATAATCTCACTTTAATTATCTCACTTTTCAGAAATAATCGCATTTTCATAAAATGCTGTACCACGAAGAAAGGCGGTGATGAATGCTAATCGAAACCGTATTGCAAGCAAGAAGGCACTGCAGGAGATTCGGCAGCGGATTCTTTAACATGCTGACTGCTTTCATCAATTATGTGTAGTTAGGAGAGAATAAATGAAAAAATTCCGATTTTTCCCGATGCTCCTTTCGATCGCCCTGGTTATGGGCTTCGCCATAACAGGGACTGTCTTTGCCGCAAATGCTGACAGCAGCGGAGCATCTACAGGAGAGACAACGCCTCCGGAAGCCGAGAAAACGCTGGTAAGCAACGGCGACGGCACCTATCGGATGTCGCTCAGTGTGACCGGCACCGCGGAGACGACAACACAGTCCGGCAAGGCGGATGTCATCGTTGTGCTGGACCGGTCCGGGAGCATGAGCAAAAGCGTAGAAGGCTACCTGGAAAACGCGAAGGGCCGCTACGGGCTGGACTATTATAACTATGTCCGGCTTTATTACAAGAGCGGCGGCACATACAGAAGACTGGACAATGATACCTATGAAGGACCCGTGTATACCCGGTCGTGGGGCGGTTTCCCGTCGGGGTACACGTACACGGAATATACAGGAACCCGTTACGCGTATATGAACACAGACCGGATTTCCGTCGCTAAGTCCGCTGTAAATTCCCTGGCAGACCAGCTGCAGTCCTACAACGAAAATAATCCGGACGCGGTCCGGTTCTCACTGGTCACCTTTGCAGACGACGCCCGGACGGAAACGTTCGGAGGAGGCAGCACCTGGACAACCGACGCTGCCGCATTCAAGAACAAAGTGAACAGCAGATCCATCTATGCAAACGGCGGAACCAACTGGGAGGATGCCCTTCAGCATGCCAACGGACTCAGTGCCCGCGATGACGCGAAGGTCTATGTGATCTTCGTTTCTGACGGCAATCCGACTTTCTATGTCGGCGGCGGAACCGGATATGAAACGAGCGGCAATGTTTCGAGATGCTATGACAGAGCCAAGGACGATGCGAAAGCCATCGTAGACGCGGGCAAGAACTTCTATGGAATCGGCGTTTTCGGAGACATTGACAGAATGCAGAGCCTGGTTTCCTATTCCGGAGCACCGTCCGAAAATTACTACGACGCGACGGACTCCGCAAGTCTTCAGGCAGCCTTCTCGAATATCGTCAGCCAGATTACCAACGCGTTCGGATACAAGAATGTGAAGGTAAAAGACGGTCTTACCAGCATAACTTCGGCTTTGGTGGAAACAGATCCGGACAGCTTCACTTACAAGAAGAGCGGCGGAAGCTATGGCAGCGGAACCGCCTGGACACCGGACGATGCGCAGAAAGCCGTTTACGAGAATGGCAAGGTCACATGGGATCTGGGCGATATGCAGCTGGAAAACGGCGTTACTTACACGGTGAGCTTCAAAGTGTGGCCTTCTCAGGAAGCTTACGACCTGGCCGCCGACCTGAACAACGGAACCAAGAGCTACGACGATCTGAGCGACGCTGTCAAGAAGCAGATTATTCAGAAAGACGGCGGCTATGCTTTGGTCACCAACACGGAAGCCGATCTTGATTACACGCAGATCGCGACCCGGACCACAACTTCGAAACCGGAAGGATATGAAGAAGGAAAGCCGGCAGCAGACGGTTATACATACACCTATGATTCGAATACCGGCATCTATACCGGCACGAAGGAGACGAAAGGCACTTCGGTTATTAACAGTCATCCGTCGATTCCGCTGACGAACAGCCAGATCACCGTAGAGAAAAAATGGAATGATGCAACGCTCGGAAGCGATGTCCGGCCGACCGGCACGATTACGCTGAACCTCATGAAGGACGGCAAAGCCTATAAGACTCTGGAGCTGAGCAGCGCCAATGACTGGAAAACCACGGTATATACAGCGCCGGGACTCATCGCGGACGGAAAGACCCTGGAGGCGGGACACACCTATTCGATCGAGGAGCCTTCTGTAGATGTTCATTATGAGTTTCTCGCGGAAGACTTCCAGCCGATGCTCGTAAATAACAAGCTTGTAGCGGACTATAAGAACGGAAAGACAGAGCCGAACGCGGTCATCAAAGTGACCAACACCAGAAAGGGAGCTCTAGAAATCTCGAAGAAAGTTAAAACATACGACGGCGGAACCGTTGACGAAAACCAGCAGTTCGAGATGAAGGTGACCTTCCAGAAGGATGACAAAGAGTGGACGCCTTCGGCTTCCGATCAGGTAACCTACAGAATCGGAAACGGTCAGGAAGAATCCTTCCCTTCGGACGGAGTGATCCAGCTGAAGAATGGCGAGACGGCTGTCATCAGCAATCTTCCGGCCGGAGTCAAATACAAGGTTACTGAGCAGAACATCCCGGCGGGATATAAGCAGACTTCCCCGGACGGCTCGGCGGAAGGAACCATTTCCGATGACAGCACGAAGACGGCAGCGTTCACGAATACCTATTCCGTGAAGTCCGTCACCGCTTCCATTCCTGTCACGAAGAAGCTCAGCATCCCGGACGGTCTTGCCGGACCGAAGAGCATCAAAGGCGCCTATACGTTCACGCTGAAAGCGGTGACAAAGAACGCGCCGATGCCGAAGGACGGCGGAGAAACCGTTAAGAATCCGGATTCGGACGGCGGCACAGCCAGCTTCGGAGCCATTACATTTGACACTCCGGGAACGTATAAGTACAAAATCACGGAAACCGGATCCGTATCCGGCGTCATCAATGACAGCGACGCGGCATCCGGAAAAGAAGTAACGGTTACGGTAGAGGATCAGGGCGACGGAACGCTGACCGCGAAGGTTGCAGGCGCTACGCCGGAACAAAATGACCCGGCCGCAACTGCATTCACCAATACCTATAGAACTTCGGTCATGGCGGAGATTACGCTCTCTGCGGGCAAGAAACTTTCGGTCAAAGATCCTGCGGATAACCCGCCGGACATCACGGAGAAGTATGACCTTACTCTTACGTCTGTGAATAACTCGCCGATGCCGGAAGGAGCTTCGAACGGCAGCATTACGGTGAAGAATCCCGACGGAAAGGGGACAGCAGCTTCCTTCGGAACAATCAAGTACACACAGCCTGGTGTTTACCAGTATACGGTAAGTGAATCCGGAAACGTTCCGGGCGTTACGAACGGACAGACCTCGTACAGCGTCTCTGTGAAGGTGACGGACAACCAGGACGGTACTTTGACCGCTTCCGTAAGCAAAGGCGAAAAGAAAACAGTATTCACCAATACCTACGCGGTTTCCCCTGTAACACTTGCAGCTGGAAAAATCAGCGTAAGCAAGAACCTCACAGGAACGAATCTTGCGGCCGGAGCATTTAACTTCAAGATTCAGGCATCCGACAAGACACCGAACGCTCCGCTTCCGGCTTCCGTTACGGTAACGAACGACGCAAAGGGCACTGCGTCTTTCGGCGCGATCAGCTACACCAAGCCCGGCCGGTACGTATATGATATTTCCGAAATCGACGGCGGACTTTCCGGTTATACCTATGACAAGAAAGTCGTTCATGCTGTTGTCACTGTCAAAGACAGCGGAAACGGAACCCTGACGGCATCTGTTGAGTATCAGAATGAGCCTTCGTTCAGCAATACATATAAAGCCGACGGCTCTGTTCAGATCACCGCGCAGAAGCTTCTCACCGGGCGGACTCTTAAGGACGGACAGTTCAGCTTCACACTGACACCGGGCGAGGGAGCTCCTGGAAAGGTACAGACAAAGACCAACAATGCTTCCGGGCAGGTTGTTTTCGATGCGATCGACTTCAGCAACGCGGATCTTACGACCGCGAAGCAGGTCAAGAAAACGTACAAGCTGAGATATGTCAACGCGGCGGACGCGAATGACGTTCTCGATGCTATCCCAGGCAGCGCTGAAAAAACGGAGGACGGCGGATTTACAATCGGATCCGGCGATTCCCAGAAAACCTATAACAAGCAGTATGTCAATACGGATGACAAAACCGATGTCCTGAACGAGCTTCCGAAAGGAGCAGCGGAAAACGGCGACGGAACCTATACGGTTACGGAAACCACCAAGAGCGGGTACGGAGAGAAGACCTTTACGTACACAATCAAGGAGAATGCCAGCCAGGCATCCGGCTACACCAATGACACGCATACGGAAACAGTAAACGTAACAGTCAAAGACAACGGTGACGGAACCCTTTCCGTAAAGGCTGTCTACGATCCGGACGGAGCGGTCTTCCGCAACACCTACAGCGCGAAGGGAACGGTCGTACTGAAGGGCACCAAGTCCGTAAAGGGCAAGGGCCTTAAGGCGGATCAGTTCCAGTTCAGCCTGATGGACAAGGACAACAATGTTCTGAGCACGGCGAAGAACGATGCGGACGGCAGCTTCACCTTTGACGCACTAAATTACACCGAAGCGGACGCCGGCAAGACCTTTACGTACTATGTTTCGGAGGTCAACGACGGTCAGGGCGGCTATACCTACGACAGCAAGGTATACAAGGTAACCGTCAAGGTTACAGACCCCGGAAACGGTGCTCTTGAAACAGAGTTTTCGACAGACGGAGATATCACTTTCGTGAACACGTATGCGGCGTCTCCGACGGGGATCCAGCTTAACGCGCAGAAAACTCTGACAGGAAAGAAGCTTACGGACGGAGAATTCAGCTTCATAGCAACGCTGGACGGCAAAACCGTCGCGACCGGAAAGAACGACGCGGACGGCAATATCACATTCTCCAGGATTCCGATCACAAAGGCGGGAATCTATAAGTATACGATTTCGGAAGTCAACGATGGCGCGGAAGGCATCACCTACGACAAGACAACGTATACCTATGTCGTTACCGCAGAAGATCTGAACGGAGAAATCATCGTGACGGATATTTCCCTTGAAGGCGGAAAAGAAGCTGTATTCAAAAATACCTATACAGCTTCGGAGCCGAAGAATCCGGATACGCCGAAAACTCCGGACAAGCCAAAGACTCCGAGCAATCCGAACACCAGCGACAGCGCTGATTTCGGTCTTTGGATTTCTCTAATGGGCCTTGGCGCAGCCGGCCTTGCGGGAAGCCGCTTCTTCAAAAGAAGAAAACAGCAGCACTGATGACTGCTGAAAAAACGATCGGCTGAGCGGCTGGAACAATTCAACTGAGCGGCTGAAACTGCGGCAGGATGAACTGCTGAAAAGGCGGTGAACTATGCCACTGAAAAGGCGGTGCAGGAAAATCCCCGCACCGCTCTTTTTGTTGTTTCCACAACGTACAGATTTTGTATTCTATTGTATTTTATTCTCAGAAGGCAGGCAGGTCCGGGAATCTGATCCCCACCTGCGGAAATACTGCCAGAAGCGATACTATATTTCCTATGATTATATAAGAAGGAGGGAAATTTTATGAAATTCAGAGTAAATGACGGATGTATCGGATGCGGACTTTGCGAGGGCACATGCCCGGAAGTATTTGCTGTCAAGGATTCTGGAAAAGCAGAGGCCATTGATTCGGACGTGCCGGCAGAAGCGGAGGCTTCCGCACAGGAAGCGATGGACGGATGTCCGGTCGGCGCAATTGAGCAGATCGACTGATGCGATTTAGCAGATCAACGAATCTGTAAGATCATAAGATCATAAGATCGTAAGACTGTAAGATTCCAAGGATTAAAACGCGGCGCGGGGAAAATTTCCTGCGCCGCGTTTCTGCGTTTTACTGATCCTGCCGGCTGCTTGTTTTCGCCTTTTTCACGCTGCCAGCGATAACCAGGACGTCCGGGAATAGCTGAAGTACATGCCATCCGTGTGCACCCGCGACGAAAAAACAGCATGAGCATCTCCAGCAAAGAGACGATCAGAAAAACAATTCAGTCAACGACTTGTCAGTCAATTTCCGAAGATTTCCACCGCTCCCACCGGGCAGACCTTCACACAGCCTCCGCAGTGCAGGCAGTTCTCCTGACGAATGACCAGCGGCACAGTGTCTGTACGAATACACTGCTGCGGACACACTTTCACGCAGGACTGACAGCCGATGCAAGCATCCGTGATAAAGTACCCTTCCTTCTTTTCAGCCGCGCCGCCGAATGTGAAGCCCGCCCTTTCAATGGGCTTTTTCGATAAGTCAAACCATTCACCGTTTCCCTCGTAAATCTGAAAAGCGGTCAGTGCTTTCATGGATTCTTCTGTGGGATAAATCTCATGCATATATGGATTTTTCTTGAACAATTCCGGAATCTTTTCGTATCCAAGTTCCCGGACTTTTCCTCTGACGGATACGGCTGTGCTCTTCATGGTGCTTTCCCCTTTGATGGCGGTCAAAGCCAGGAACTTCCGTTTTTTCAGCCGGTCATAGAAGCTCTTTCCCTTTGCCGTAAGGAAATAAAGTCCGTTTTCATCGCTGTCCATCATGTCAATGGCCGCGGTCACAGGCAGACCGTCATCATCCACCGTAGCAACAATCACTGTGTGGATAACATTCGAAATATATCCCAGATAGTCTTTTGCTGTCATTTACGTTTTACCTCCATGCATTGCTTTCCCGCTTTATCCGTTCACCTCTCCGGCCAGCTCAAACCCCCGCTTCGCTGCAAATACTGCAATGATCTCATTGATCACGGCCGCTGCTGCGATGGTTCCTTTGACAATGGACGCAAGATCAGGCCGGGTGCTTTCCAGCACACTGCACACGATGCCCGTAAAAACAAGCGAAACGCCGGAATGCGGAAGCAGCGTAAGACCCAGATACTTCCGGACCGTCTCCGGCATCTTCATAACCGACGCGCCGGCTCTGGCTCCACAGTACTTACCGGCCGCCCGGGCTCCGATATAGATGAAGGTATATAGCCCAGCGCCAAGGATCAGATGGAAGTCGAGCGGTGCTCCCAGATCGACAATGGCCGCCAGAAGGCTGACCGCCAGAATCGGATGAAAATAGTCCGTCACCTGAGAAAGCTTCTCTTCCGGGATCATATTCGAGAAGGCAGCGGAAAAGGATACTCCCATCAGCATATAATTAAGGGAAATCCCTGTAAAGACATAGACATTAAAAAACAAGCCGATCCCAGCTGTTACTGTGATGCCGATAAGAAGCACCGAAAGAACGGCAGTCCGGCTTTCTTTTTTCCGAAGAACCAATCCGGCCGCAAAGCCAGGCAGCAGGCCGATAGCGATCGGAAGAAATATCATCACCGGGATCATATATAGTGGAACCGCGCCGCCGGATACCCGGCTGGCAATATACGAATTCACGGAGAAAAAGACGGCGATTCCGACCACGTCATCCAGCACAGCCATCGGAAGCAGCGTGTCCGTCACCGGACCCTTCGTGTGAAATTCCTGCACGATGGAAAGAGCCGGAGCCGGCGCCGTTGCCAGTGCGATCCCGCCAAAGGCCAGAGCCAAATAAAGCGGAATGCCCTGCTGCGCAAAAACCGCCGCGAACACAAGGCTGACAATGGCAAAGGTACCCAGCGACTGCGTGAGCGTCGTCACCATCAAGGCTTTGCCATAAGACCGGATTCTGTTCCAGATAAGTTCCGTCCCCAGCATCAGGCCGAAGGCGCACTGCATCCAGGTAATCACAATCTTGTACAATCCGGCGTCCAGCATTGACTGAGGCAGAACGCCCAGCGCGTGCGGCCCAAGAAGCATTCCCGCAATCAGCCAGCCCAGAATCGCCGGCATTTTCAGCTTCGAGATCAGCTTGCCGGAAAGCCAGGCAAGCGCCAGAACCAGTACCCACCGAACCAGCATCATCTGTCCTCATCCCTTTCCAATATGCCGTAAAAGAACACCGTGATCATCTTCCGGCAATATGCTTCTTTTATCTTTATCTTCTCGGCATCATCCGGCTGATTCAGATTTGCATTGTTCCACATCTCTTCTAGCATTCGGAACAGCTCCTCTGCCTCTTCACGGGTGATATCATGCCGGATTTCCTTCCCCTCAAAAATCTTTCGGATAACCTCCCGATTCAGCACGTCCAGCTCCTGCCGCAGCAGAAGCACTTTTTCACGCACTGCCGTATCAGGGCCAGCCATGCACCGGCAGAACAGGATTCCGGAATCCGGATTGTCCCGAAAATACTGAATCCGCGCGTCAAAATAGGCGTCCATCAGATCCTCCGGCTGTCCGGACGCTTCCTTCACGCTGCTGCGGATACAGGAAGTCAATTCTTCCAGCGTTTTCTTCACGCAGGCCAGATACAGCGATTCCTTTGACGGGAAATAGTGATACATATTCCCTTTTGAAATGCCGCCTGCCTGGCAGATTACATTAATCGACGCCGCCTCGAACCCATGCGCCGCAAATTCCCGAGTCGCTGCCGCCAGAATTTTCTCCTCTGCCGCCGCATGTTTTTCTGTCCGTTTCATATCAATCTCTTTTCAGTTTCTTTCTCAGCGGCCCTCTTGGAGCCTCCCGATCAAATCCACATATAAATAGACCACTTAGTCTATATTATAGCCATACGCTGCCATTTGTAAATAAGCAAATGAATAAGACAAAAAATCCAGTCAATCCATACGGGATTGGCTGGAACGCATCCGATATTCAAAAAAATTGAGAGACATTGAGATAATCAAGAAATATCAAGCTTCGGCGGCTCGTCCATATGCTCTGATACGTATTTTCCGTCTTTCTTCCTCTGTTTCACGCACTCTGTCAGAAGATATTCAATCTGCCCGTTCACGGACCGGAAATCGTCTTCCGCCCATGCGGCGATCGCGTTATACAGTTTTTCATTCAGCCGAAGCGGCACCTGTTTTTTTGCCATTTCATCGCCTTATTGCATTCATGCAACTTATTTCAAAAGCGCAGGAAAAATCCTGCGCGTACGTCTGCCTGCGGTTCCCGGATCGGGATCCGGATCCGGGCCCTGATCAGTAGAGGCTCCCGGAATTCACGACCGGCTGCGCATCGCGGTTTCCGCAGAGAACAACCAGAAGATTGGAAACCATGGCCGCTTTCCGCTCCTCATCCAGATCCACGATATCTTTCTCGCTGAGTTTATCCAGCGCCATCTCCACCATGCCGACCGCGCCGTCAACAATCATTTTCCGTGCATCGATCACAGCCGATGCCTGCTGACGCTGCAGCATGGCCGCGGCGATCTCCGGAGCATATGCCAGATATGTGATTCTGGCTTCTGTGATCTCCAGTCCCGCATCCGCCACCTTGCTCTGAATCATTGCGCGGATCCGTTCTGCAACCACCGTCGTCGACCCTCTGAGGCTTCCGTCATCGGCCTGCCCATCCCCTGTAGTATCAATATTCGGAGCGACGTCATACGGATAAATCTTTACGATATCACGCACAGCAGCGTCCGCCTGCAGAGAAAGATATTCCTTGTAATTATCAACGTTGAATACCGCTTTCGCCGTATCATCGACCCTCCAGATCACAGCCACGGAAATCTCGATGGGATTTCCAAGCACATCATTTACCTTCTGCTTCGCATTGCTAAGGGTCATCGCCTTAAGAGAAATCTTTTTCGAAACAGCATTCTCCGCTCTGGAAGAGGAAGACTGGCTCAGATACTTTGAAAAATATTTTTTGTTCTTATCCGCATCGTCCACATCCCCGCTCTGGCCCAGATGAGTCTTCGCCGCCGGATTCACAGCCTGGCAGAATGGATTTACATAATAAAAGCCCGCGCCCTTCAGTGTGCCGATATATTTTCCGAACAAAGTCAGAACCAATGCCTCCTGAGGCTTCAGGATCTTTAGTCCTGCAAATGGAACCCATCCGATGCACATCCAGATTATACCCGGAATGAAAAACAAAAGATAAGGAGAATCCTCTTCGCCTCTGACGATTCCGGCAATAAAAAGAAATACCGAAGCAGCATAAAGCGCGATCCATAAAATCAGAAAGAGCATGCCGTTTCTTCGATTCGAGATAACCTTTTCTTCCATTTCATACCTCTCCTTTCTGCCTTTCGTCTGCAGCGGCAGACGGTGCAGATATTTATTTGATATCATTATGATATCAAATTGTGAGCCGGACGTCAAGCAAGTTCTTCCTTATTCATTCATCATGATCTTTACAATTTCTTTGTCTGTTTCCTTCATGCCTTCCCGGTCCGGCGCGGCGGGGCGCCGTCCGGGGCTTTCTATGACGTTACTTAAGGATATCGCTTAAATCAAGGGTCAGGCTTCCGTCCTCCCGCTTAAAGCAGGGCACGCCCAGGCGGTCGGTGCCGCGGATGTCCGCGTACAGATCGCTGGTTTCCCGGATGTGCAGGTAGTTCAGAAGAGCCTCGTGGCAGGACAGATTATCCTGGAAGCTGACTTCCACTCCAGCTGCGGTAAGCTGATTCAGAGAATACAAAGTATCCGGGCAAAGATGACTTCCGATAACGGTAATTTTCATGTTGATTTTCTCCTTATTTTCACCAATCGCAATAATGTTTTATTCCAAACTGTCAACTGCGGCTCTAAGCTGCGCCATGGCTTTTTCCAGGGTCGCGCGGGGGCAGGCGGCGTTAAGGCGCATATACCCGCTCAAGCTCCGGCCGAAGGTATATCCTTCGTTCAGCCCCAGCTTTGCCTTGTGGATAAAAAAGTCCCGAAGCTCTTCATTGTTCATGCCCAGCTCCCGGCAGTCCAGCCACATCAAATAGGTAGCATCCGGGCAGTTCAGTTTGATCTTAGGAATATACTTCGCGCAGTAATCACAGACATAGTCAAAGTTGTCCGATAAGTAGACCAGCAGCTGATCCAGCCACTCCTCGCCTTCCCGATATGCAGCCTCCATGGCTACGGAGCTGAACGCATTGTTTCGGTGGATATCCATTCCGAACCAGAACTTATCAAAGACAACCTTCATTTCCGCGTTGGGGAAGATGATGGTGCTTGCCTGAAGTCCAGCCAGATTGAATGTCTTGGTCGCAGACACGCAGGTGATGACCTTTCCGGCAATTTCCGAGGACAGAGTGGCCACCGGGGTATGGTGCTTGCCGTGGAAAATCAGGTCGGAGTGAATTTCGTCGGAAACAAGCAGCGTGTCATTCTCGATGCAGAGCTCTGCCATTTTCTTAAGGTCGGCCGGATCCCATACGATGCCCAGAGGGTTATGCGGATTGCACAGAAGAAAAATGCTGCACTCCTTCACCTTTTCGGCAAAATCATCGAAATCCACATGCCAGGTTCCGTTTTCCTCCACCATCTTGTTCTCCACCACCGTTCGATCCCAGGCTTCCACTACATCGTAGAATTCGGAGTAAACCGGAGTCTGAATCAGGACCTTGTCATTGTCCTTGCTGAACAGCTTGACGATGGAAGACATGGCGGACACAACGCCGATGCTCCAGCTCATCATCGCAATGTCGGGCTTCCAGTTGTTTCGCTTCACTTCCCATTCCTGGACAGCTTCAAAATAGCTGGCCGGGCGGGATGTGTATCCCCAGATGCCTTCTTCTGCCTTTGCCTTGCATGCGTCGATAATGGGCTGCGCAGTACGGAAATCCATATCCGCCACCCAAAGCGGAATTACATCATCTGTACTGAATCTCTGAACACGCTCGTCATACTTGGCAGAGCGGTTGGCGCTGCGGCCAATTACTTCATCAAAATTGTATTTCACATCTGTCTCCTTATTGCTGTCATCGGTCATTCGGATCAGGCTGTTTACCGTCGCCTGATCCCTTTGTCTGCTATAAAGATACCGCAATTTCAGAAATTGTCGAACGCGCAAAGTTTCTTATGGCGAAACATTTTTTGCCATTTGTTTCCTGTGAGTGCTTTTTATTCTTGATTTCGGGATTTTCGAACCGTATAATTTTAAACTACGAAGAAATTTAACGGATTTTTATATTTTCAGGAAACTATACCGGCTGCAGGAATGGAAAGAAGGATTCGCTGTGGGCATTGCTCAGGAAATTGGTTCGAAGATTCGGTATTACCGTAAAAAGAAAGGCATGACGGTGGATCAGCTGGCGGCGGCCATCTGCAAAAGCAAGTCCAGTGTCTCAAAATATGAGTCGGGGCAGATCGTGATGGATATTGAGTCTCTGTACGATATCGCCCAGGCGCTTGACGTGCGCGTAACCCAGCTACTGTATCTTCCGCCCTCTGATTATGAGGGCCCGCTCTCCGGCTCTGTGCCTGCGTTCTTTGCCGGGCTCAGCCACTTCTATATGTACTATTTTGACGGGCGGATCAAGCAGATCAACCGATGCGTTCTGGACGTCTCCAGAGAAATGAAGCCCGGAGTTTTTCACGCTCAGATGTTCATGAATGTGCCGGATTATCAGAACTACACCCAATGTGAAAACTGGTACGAGGGCACCCTGAACCATTATGACGCGCTGAGCCTTCTGGTTCTTCAGAATCAGAACATGGAAATGGATCTCTACCAGGTTGCGATTTCCAGCCCCTATATGAACGCTCCTATGAAATGGGCGCTGGCCTTCGGCATTTCCAGCCGCCCGCTGATGCCCACGTCTACAAAGGTGCTTCTGAGCAAGACGATTCAGGAGGAAACGCCGGAATTTGAGAAAAGTCTCCGGTTTTCGAAAGAGGATATCCGCCTGATGAAGCTGTACAATATGCTGACGGTGATGTAGCCGTCTGTTATTCTGACTCCTTCTTTTCCGCCTTCATATCGTTATCTTCCGTAGATGCGGAAAAAGAACATTGCTGTTCGAATTATTTAAGGATCATCACAATACAACACATAAAGGAATCAGGCAATGAATCGAAGCTTTTTTATTACATGCCGAGTAAATCAGGGTAAAAAAAAGGAAAGGATCCGCTTATCCGCTTAGGCGTTGATCCTTTCCTTTTTCCCTTCTGCTTTTCATGCACAGTTATGCCTGCCGTCGAAGCAGCACCAAAAAATTCATGCAGTGCTTCTTCAGCGTGCGGATACGGCTGATTTACTCCTTATGATATCTACGCATAACTGTCAGGACTGCTCCTGCTGCGGCAAGCGCCAGGATATAGGCGGGCAAATTCATTCCATCAACTGGGGTCCCTATGGAAACCCTTAGAACACTGGGTTTCCGGACTTTCAATATTTATTCCAGTTCAACTTCGAATCTTCTATAAGCCATAAATGTGCTTGATTTTCATTCTTAAATCGTATCTTTTTGATGCGTTTTTCTGTCTCGTTCACCTCATTCAAAAGCTGGTGTACCCAATTTGTACCCATTAGCTTCATTGCCAGCAATTTACCTTTTGAGTCATCATATCACTAGCGATATGCTAACTCCAGACGATTCTTCAACTTCAAATCTGCTTGATTGCGCTTGGTT
>JAQXNW010000072.1 GCA_029098205.1 Eubacteriales bacterium
GCTTCGGAAGCGTTTTCTTTCGACTGACTTTTACTGCTTGAAGACGCGGCGTTGTTTCCGCTGCTGCTGTTTGAGCCGCAGCCGCTGAGGCAGAGCAGGGCAATCAGAAGAACGAGCAGCACACTTAATATTATTCCAGATTTTCTGTTTTTCAATTTTCCCTCACTAAATATTTTCAGCAGTTTGATTTTCCTTCAGTCATTCAAGGGAAACCTGAAGAGCCGTAATTTGAGTTCAGTATACTCCCATTCCTCCGGTTTTCCAATTGGACAATCAGGAAATGACAAAGGCGGTGTTTGTTGCAGGGACAACATACCGATCCGATTCAGAATTGTATGATAGATGCAGGATAAGGAGGTGATTCGTTTGAATGAGAAAACAGGGACAGTGTTTTCTATTGCGAAAGAGAATCAGCCTGCCGCCGGATGTACGATTTCGAAGGAAGTGCACCGCGGAAATAACAGCATCTTCTATTTTTCTTTGGCAGAGAATACGGATATCAGCGCGGAAATTTTTCCCTATCATAAGCTGATTCTGGTGCAGGATGGAACGCTGACCGTATATGGAAGACACGAAAGGGAGGAATGGGAAGCCGTTCTTAACGCCGGTGAATTTATTCTTACGGAGACGGATGCGGCGGTTGGAATGAAGACAGATACAGGCGCGGTTTATGCAGAGACAGAGATCAGAAAGGAAGACAGTATGAATTCGGTGATTAAAGCAGGAGAGGTATTTAAGCTGGCGGAGCTGGTTCCATATCAGGATGGGAAAATCGTAAATATGGATATCGTGCACAATCGCACGATGAAATTCGTTGTAATGGCGTTTTCTGAGGGAACGGGTCTTTCAGAACATGCGGCACCAGGGGAGGCTCTTGTTTTCGCTCTGGACGGTGATGGAATTATTGGATACGAGGGAAAAGAATATCCGATTCATGCGGGAGAAAATTTTCATTTTGCGAAGGGCGGGATGCATTCCGTTACGGCAAAGGGAAAGTTCAAAATGGCGCTCCTTCTGACGCTCGAATAATCATAAAGAATCAACATGGAATCGTAAGAAATCAATATAGAGCCTTTTTTAAAAGAAATCCGGGATTCTGCATTTCGCAGGTTCTATATTCGGCGGCGAGGCGAAACTTGAATTTGGATTTTTCGAAGAATCCGCATATATTGATGAAAGATCATTACTTCAGCTGACGTACAGTAGCATATCGAAAGCGCAGGGTTAAGAAAGAATAAGAACGTTTTGCTGACAGTCTTCAAAACGAATGCGGAGTTCGGGATGCTTCAAAGTCTCCAGATGACCGGCGCGGCATTCGTTCTGGATGATCCGGAGGATCCAGCGTACCGAATAGAGGCGGAAATCCGAAAAATCCAGTTGGAAGCTCTTCAGAAGCTGGACGATCCGATGTATCTCATCCGGATTCAGCCCGGGGAAATAACGGTTCTGAATTCGGAGCTTCGGAAGAGAGGATACAGGAGTCGGCAGACAGTATCGGTTTCCGGAAAAGTCCTTTGTCTGCTTGTATTTGCGTATGTTTTTTATTATATTTGTTGTAGCAGCCCGTTACTAAATGCATGCAAGGAGGAATACGATGGGCTTTGTATACAGTAAGGAAGAATTCAACAGAGTCATTGCAGCGTTGAGGGAGAAGTACAAGATCTTTGCACCGGTTCGCAAGGTGGGGGAAGGCCGCTTTACAGATACAGATGTCATTCGCTATGACTATATCGATCGTATCGAAGACGCAGAGCTTAATACCCGCTCGGACTACTCATTTAAAGAGATTCTGATGCCACTTTCAGAGACGATGTTCTATTTCACGGAAGACGAGATCCGAGAGGCGGGGTACGATAAGACTCCGGTGATCGTACTTATGAGGAGTTGCGATATCCATGCCGTAAAGAGACTGGATCAGATATACACAGGGAATGGACCAAAGGATGACTGGTTTTACGAGAGACTAAGGGACAGAGTTAAGTTTGCGCTGATCGGATGCGGGGAAGCCTGTCCGAATTGTTTCTGCGTGGACATGGGAAGCAATAAGACGGACGCGTATTGTTTCTCCATCGATGTCGAAGATGGTAAGGTTTTCGTTGATCT
>JAQXNW010000073.1 GCA_029098205.1 Eubacteriales bacterium
ATCGGGTTTCCGCCGCTGACCGGAGAATCCAGAAGGGAGATTCCCGCTTCCTTCGCCTCTTCATAGAGCTCCTTGATGATGTTCGGAGCCGCCGAAGAGCAGTCGATGATGATATTTCCAGGCTTTCCGAATTTGATCGCCTGCCGCACGGAATTCTTGATCGTTTCGTGTGTCGGAAGCATCTGCATGATGACATTGCACGTCTTATAGATTTCGTCCGGATTTTCAATCGGGTGGCCGCCGATTTCACCGAACGCCTTCATCTTCTCCGGTACGATATCGTATCCGTACACCTCGCATCCGGATTTTTTGATGACATTTGAAACCATCGGAAATCCCATGACGCCCATTCCGAAGAATCCGATCTTATATTCTTTCTTTCCCATAATTATCCTCCCTGTGCTTTTTTCGCACCTATAAAAACAGGCTGCCGGAACCCTATGTCCCGGCAGCCCGCATTGTTACGCCTGTTCGTTATTTTTTCGGCGGCATGTTAAGAACACGGTTCTCGACATCCAGAGCTGCTTCACGCACGGTTTCGCTTACTGTCGGATGCGAATGAATCGTTTCAATCAGCTCATCGACCGTTGCTTCCAGATCAATCGCAAGCGCGCCCTCTGAAATAAGATCCGTCGCACGAGGTCCGATGATATGCATGCCCAGAACTTCTCCGTATTTCTTTCCGGCGATGATCTTGACAAGACCCTCTCCGCCGTTCAGAATCAGAGACTTTCCATTCGCAGCCATAGGGAACTTTCCGACCTTATAGTCGATGCCCTTCGACTTTGCCTGCTCTTCCGTAAAGCCGACCGAAGCGGCTTCCGGCTCCATATAAACGCAGGTCGGGTTCGTCGTCTCATCATAAACCGAAGGAATTCCCATGATATTTTCTACAGCGACCTCGCCCATCGCGGACGCCGTATGCGCAAGCTCCGCATGGCCGCTGGTGCAGTCTCCGATCGCGTAAATGCCTGCGACTTTTGTCTGCATATGATCATCGACTTCGATCTGTCCTTTACGGGTCGTCTCAATGCCTGTCTTCGAAAGATCCAGCGATTTCGTATTTCCGCGGCGTCCAACGGCTACGAGAACCTTCTCCGCTTCGAACCGGATTTCCTTTCCGTCCGGATCCTTGCAGACAACAACCGCTCCGTCCCCGTTCTTCTCGATAGACTGAACCGGCGTGCTGAGATGGAATTCAATGCCCATACCCTGCATATGCTGCATGCCGACCTTTGTAAGATCGCTGTCCAGCATCGGAAGAATATGATCCAATGCTTCCACAATCGTGACCTTCGTGCCGAAGCCTGCATACGCGCAGGCGAGCTCTACGCCAATTACGCCGCCGCCTACGACGACCATACTCTTCGGAAGCGTTTCCAAGGAAAGCGCACCCGTTGAATCAATCACTGCCGGATTTCCTTCGATCCCCGGAATCGGCGGGACAAAGTTCACAGATCCTGTCGCGATAATAAGCTTATCCGCATCCAGCGCCTCTTTCTTCCCATCGGAGGAAGTTACCTCCACCTTGCGGATCCCGGTGAATTTTGCCTCTCCGCGGATAATTTTCACCTTGTTCGCGCGCATCAAACCTTCGACACCGGAAACCAGCCGATGAGAAATGTCTGATTTGTGCTTGATTACCTGCGGGAAATTTACGCGGAGATTGTCGGCTTCCACGCCGATCTCTTTTCCCTGATTGCGCATCGCTTCCGCGAGCTCCGCACTGTGAAGAAGGCATTTCGTCGGAATGCAGCCGATATTCAGGCAGGTTCCGCCCATGTGCTCTTTCTCTACGATCACGACTTCCGCTCCGAGCTGCGCCGCGCGGATCGCGGCGATATAGCCGCCCGGGCCCGCGCCTATGATTGCGATTTTCATGGAATCATCCCCCTCCTTTATGCGAGAATTGCTTCCGGATGCTCGATCAGGTTCTTGATATCCTGCAGAATCCGTCCCGTCATCATACCGTCAATCACACGATGATCCACCGTCACAAAGATATTCGCATACGAACGCACGCCAATCGATCCATCCTCAAGAATCTCTCTCTTCTTTACAGGCTGTCCGACACCGACGATCATAACCTGCGGCGGCGTGAGAAGCGGCGTCGCATTCTGAATCGGATACATGCCGACGTTTGTAATGGTAACAGAACCGCCCGAGGACTCTGAAGGCTGCAGCTTCTTCTCTCTTGCCCGAACCGCGAGATCCTTCATCTTCTTGCTGAGGTCAACCAGAGAAAGCGTATCCGCCTTCTTTACAACCGGAACCATAAGTCCATCTTCCGTCGCGACCGCGAATGTCAGATCGACATGCTTATGCTCGTACAAAGTCTTTCCGTCAAAGGTGGCGTTTGCCATCGGATGCTTCAGGAATACCTTCGACATCATCCGGCAGAGAAGATCGTTCACTGTGATCTTAACACCGAGAATGTCCTGATCCGCCTTCAGCTTCTCACGAAGCGCGAGGAGATCGGTAAAGTCCATTTCACAGGACATTGTGCACTGCGCCGTGTCATGAACACTCTTATACATATTTCTGGCAATCGCCGCCCGGACGCCGGTCCATGGAACCTCTTCGATCTCCGGCTCTTCCGCAGCCTGCTCCTGCACCTCAACACGCGGCGCCTTAAGATACGCTTCTACGTCTCTTCCGCGGATTCTTCCGCCATTCGGACCTCCGGTCGGAGGAACATCCGCGATGTCGATGCCTGCTTCCTTCGCCATTTTCTTAGCAAGACCCGTTGCGGAAATTCTGCCGCCCGCCTTTTTCGGTGCAGAAGCAGCCGGAGCCGCCGCAGCTTTCGGAGCCTCCTTTGCCGGAGCAGCCGCAGCCGAAGCCGCTGCCGGAGCCGCGCCGCTTACAACCGCGTCATAGGCTTCTTTCGTCTTCGCAAGAACCGCGATCGGATCTCCGACCTTCACGGTCTCGCCTTCCTCAGCTGTGATGTGAAGGAATCCCGATCCGAGTGCCTCGTAGTCGATGACATTCTTCTCGTTTTCGTACTCCATGATCACATCGCCTTTTTTAATTTCCGCGCCTTCCGGAACCTTCCAGCTGCTGATCGTTCCTTCGACCATCGTAAGACCGGCGCGAGGCATCACGACCTCTTCCACATCGTCCCGATTTACCGCCGGGGCAGCAGCCGCCGGTGCTGCCGGAACCGCATCCTGAGAAGCTTTCGGCTGCGCAGCGGGAGCCTGCCCGCTCACGATCTGGTCGTATTCCTCTTTCGACTCCGCGAGAACCGCGATCGGATCTCCGACCTTCACGGTCTCGCCTTCCTGCGCCGTGATGTGAAGAATACCCGATGCCAAAGCTTCGTAATCGATGATATTCTTCTCATTTTCATATTCCATGATGACATCGCCTTTTTTAACCGATGCCCCTTCTGCCGCTTTCCAGCTGCTGATGGTTCCTTCGACCATCGTAAGACCTGCCCGCGGCATTACTACTTCGATACTCATACCGTCCTCCTGATTTTCTTATTCGTGTTTCCCCGATAGGTACCCGGTTAGATCATTCCGCGGATTGTCTCGCAGATATTGTCAACATCTGGAATTACATACTTTTCCATCGCCATATTGTACGGCATCGGAACGTCGATCGCCGCAATGCGTTCAATCGGTCCATCCAGTTCGTCATACATTTCCTTCTGGAATCTGGCCGCGAACTCCGCTCCGATTCCATTCGTCTTGTTGCTTTCCTCCACAATCGCGAGAAGATGCGTCTTCTTGATCGAATTGCAGATCGTCTCTGTATCCAGCGGCGCAAGCGTTCTAGGATCGATGACTTCTACGCTGATTCCTTCCTGCGCCAGCCGCTCTGCCGCTTCCAGAGCGCGCGGAACCATCAGGCCGACGGCGATCAAAGTAACATCCGTTCCCTCGCGTTTCACATCGGCAAGACCGATCGGAATCGTATAATCGCTGTTAAATGTATCCTCATCCACTTCCTGCTTGCTCTGATAAAGAAGCTTCGGCTCGCAGAACAGCACCGGATTATCCGAACGGATTGCGGATTTCAAAAGACCCTTTGCGTCATAAGCAGTGGACGGCGTGATGATCGTAAGTCCCGGAGCATGCATAAACAAAGCTTCTACCGTATTCGAATGCTCTGCGCCAGCGCCGTTCGACGAACCGGACGCATTCCGGATAACCAACGGCAGCTTGTACTCAGGACCATGCATGTAACGCCACTTCGAAACGCAGTGGAAGATCTCTGTGAATGCCGGCATCGTGAAGTCCGAATACATCAGCTCAACAACCGGACGAAGTCCCGTTTCAGCGGCTCCGATCGCGGATCCGATGATGGCAGTTTCTACGATCGGCGTATTTCTGACTCTCTTCGGTCCGAACTCTTCCAGCAGACCTCTCGTAAGTCCGAAAATATTTCCGAACTGTGCTACATCCTCGCCCCAGATCATTACTTTATCATCTCTTCGCATCTCTTCCTGAAGAGCTGCGGTAATTGCTTTTCCATATGTTACTTTCATGATGTCCTCCCCTGGTTTTTTATGCGTAAAGTCCGTCCAGCACTTCATCCGATGTCATTTCCGGCTGCGCTTCCGCTTCCTTGATGACGGCCTCGAGCTTCTCCGAATAATCCGCTTTCATCTTATCCGCTTCTTCTTCGGTCAGAACGCCGTCAGCCAGAAGCTTCTTCTCGAAATTCTTCACGCTGTCACCGTTCTTGATGTGCTCTTCCGTAACCTTCGCATCCCGGTACGCGCACTGATCGCCTTCAAAATGACCTCTCCAGCGGTAATCTCTGCATTCGATGACCGCCGGTCCTTTGCCGGAGCGTACGTATTCCACCATCTTGCTGGCTTTTTCATAAACGTCTAGAACATCGGTTCCGTCCGCAACCTCGGATGGCATACCGTATCCTGCCGCACGGTCCGCCAGGGAATTCTTTGTCCGGTATACGCTCTCAAACGGCGTGGAAATCGCGAATCCGTTGTTTTCACAGCAGAACAGGACAGGGAGCTGCCACGCCGCTGCAAGTTCCATTGCCTCCGCGACCGGGCCTCTGTTTGAAGCGCCGTCTCCGGAGAACGCGTATGCGATATTGTCACGGCCTTCCATTTGAATCGTGAGCGCGGCGCCGACCGGAACAGCCTCATCGCATCCCAGAACACCGGAAAATCCGAGCATACCTTCCTGCAGCCGTCCTACGTGAAGAATTCCACCGCGGCCGCCGGAATTTCCGCTCTTTTTCGCGAGGATTTCTCCGAAAAATACCTCCAGTGGGGTTCCTACCAGAAGGCAGGTGCTCGCCGGCCGATGGGTCTGTTTGAAATAGTCGCCTTTCTTTCTGGTGTTCAAAATTCCTGTGAAAGAGGCCTCCTGACCCATTCCGCTGTGAATATGCCCCGGAATTCTTCCTTCCGCATACAGCTCATAAAGCCGTTTTTCAGTCAGTCTCATCATCAGAAGGTCCTTATAGAGTCCCTTCAGGAATTCATTCGAATACGCCATAGCATCCTCCTTTTTCTGCACGGAAATAATCCATTCTTACATATAAATGTTCTTTTTTACATTCAAAGAGCGGTGTAACTTCTTCTCCGCGCTTCGATTAAAGCCTGTTTTGCTGCTCCTTCTTCTGGAGTCCTCTTTTATGCGGCTTCCGCACTGATGCTTTCAGCTGCTTCCCTCTGCCTCAGGCATCCACCGGAAACATGCTGTCCGGGTAGAGGAACATCTTGCCCGGCACACCATCTTTGACTGCCTGTACGGCTTTGTCAATATCCCGCATGCGGAACCGCTTCCCTGTCACTTCTTCGACCTTGAAATACGGTCCTTTCATAACTTTCGAAAAATCATCCCATGTGCGCCATATCAGCCGTCCGGAAATTCCGGTCACTTCGATTTCGCGGTAAAAGACATCGTTCGCCAGATCCATCTCCACCGGCTTCGTCGGAAGCCCGACGCCGACAAATCTTCCTCCGGCTCTAAGAAGCTTGATATCAAGCTGAATCGCGGGTCCCGCGGATGTAACGTCAATCGCTGCGTCTACGCCGATGCCGTCCGTATGATCCATTACGATTTCCCGAAGGTCTTCTTCACCGCTGTTCACGGTAGTGTCCGCGCCCATTTTCTTTGCGATGGCAAGCTTGTCATCGATCAAGTCGCAGCAGATCACCTGCTTCGCACCGAATGTCTTCGCTGCCGCAACTGCGGTAAGCCCGATCGGACCTGCTCCGGAAATCAGGACATTCTTCCCGGAAACTTCAGCTTTCTCGACTCCGTGGACGCCGGCTCCCATCGGTTCAAACAAGCAGGCGGTGTCATAGTCAATGGCATCGTCCAGCACGTATGTCACATCCCAGCGAACCGTGAAATACTCGGCAAAGGCACCGTTCATACCAACGCCCAGAAGTTCCATGTTCTGGCAGACGTTCGGAAGTCCGTGCGTGCATGGATAACAGGTGCCGCAGGCAACATGCGATTCACAGGAGACACGGTCTCCCGGTTTCCTTTCGGTTACGTTTTTACCGACTGCAACGATCTCTCCACCGACTTCATGACCCGGAACGAAAGGAACTTTCTTTGCCCAGTTCTTAGTCCATGGATCCCACTCAATGATGTGAAGATCGGTTCCGCAAAGAGCCGCTGTGTGCACTTTTACGAGCACCTCATCGTCTCCCGGCTCCGGAATCGGAAGATCCTCATGGAATACAAACATGCCCGGTCCAGCTGCTTCTTTCACAAGTCCGCACATCGTATCCGCCATTTTCCAAACTCCTTTCTGATTATTCTGTCTCTATGTGTATAGTATATAGTGCAAATTGTGAAAAGATTGTAGTTTTTTATACATTTATCGGATGTTTTGTATTGTATATAAAAACAGGGCCGATTTAAGAACCGGCCCTGCCATGCAGCTTTCTCCGCGAATTCCCTGCGGATTCTTCGCAATTTTTCTGCGGATGATTCAATTGTTTTCGTCGAGATAGCTGAGCGATCCAAAGGCTTTTTTCAGCTGATCCGGCTGGAGTACAACGATTTTCCGATACTCTAAGCTGATCCATCCTTTTTTTGAAAAATCATTCAGGATCCGGTTCACAGAAACACGGCTGACTCCAGTAATTGCGGCAATCTGCTGATTCGTAAGCTTTACGGTGTTTCCGCCGATAAAACAGCAGGAATATAAATAATAGGCGATCCGCTTATGACTGTCACGGAAATGTGTACAGCAGATATAATCCGAAAGAAGTGTGAGACGGCTGACTAGATGTCCTAAAATCTCTTCCATTGGAAAGTCATTCTTTTTCCAGATCTTCCAGAAGTCGTCGGATGAAACCGTCAGAAGAACAACCGGAGAGATTGCTTGTACGGAAACGGCGATCCGCCTGTTTCCAAGAAGCCCTTCGCTGCAGATCATCTGCTCTTCACCGATATAGAACAAGGTCAGTTCGTCCCCGTCGCTGTTTGTGACAACAGTACGCGCTTCCCCGGAATAAATGTATCCGACGCGGTCCGCAGGCTCGCCTTTCACAAACATGTATTGGTTCTCCGTATATTCCTTCTTCTCTCCATACTCCATGAAAAACTTACGAAGATGCCGATTCGGCGCCTGATAGGCATTAATATACTGAATCATACCCTTCTCACCCTAAACCATCTGTTCAAAAGGTTTATCTTTTCAGAAGAAAAGAGGGAACTGCCGAAGCAATCCCCTCTTCTCCGTCAATTCTGACGTGGGAATCCAATGTGGACAAACTGTCCGGATCCCCTATCTGCAGCATGTAATATCGCGTCCAACTGCAATAGATTTTCGTTCGGAAACTCCAAGTCAGCGATTAGAAGTTCGCCTTCGCACCAAACGCATCAAGCAGCGATGTTACATCGTCCTTGCTGAGTCCGGCGGAAACCAGTCTCTTCGCGAATGCGTCGTAGCAAGGATCCGAAAGCTCTTTGAATGCCTTCGCTTCGTCGTCCGTCAGCTCCGTCATCTTCATGCCGGCCTTCTCGAACTTAGCAACGTCATCCTTGGTCTCTTTACGGTTCAGTTTCTTCTGATATGTAACGGCCTTATTCGCATCGTCCTTCAGAATCTTCTGAGTATCCTTGTCGAAGCTGTCCCATTTAGCCTTGTTAATTGTGAGGAAGAGGCAGTCATAGGAACCTGTCCACTCTGTGCAGTATTTCTGTACATCCTGAATGGAAGAGGAATCCATTGTCGGAAGCGGGTTCTCCTGACCATCATAGGTACCTGTCTGCAGTCCTGTATAAACCTCAGACCAGTTCGCCTTAGTATAGTCAGCGCCCCAAGCCTTGTACGCATCCATCAGTACGGTGGATCCTGCAACACGAATCTTCAGACCCTTCATGTCAGCCGGAGTCTTGATCTCTCTCTTGCTGTTGGAAACATCGCGGAATCCGTTCTCGCCAACACCAAGAAGAACAACGCCGTTATCCTCAAGCGCTTTGTTCAGAGCCTTGTAGCCTTCCGAACCCTGCTTCAGGGACTTATCTGCGTCATCTGTAGAATTGAACAGGAACGGCAGGGATACTACCGCAAACTCCTCGTTCTTCTGAGAAAGTCCGGACCAAATGATGTTCGAATGGAAGGACATATCGGTCGTTCCGTCGATAACCGCCTGAATACCCGCAACCTGGTCGCCGTTCGTCAGCTGGTCGCTTCCGTAAACCTCGATCTTAACGGCACCGTCGGTGTCCTTTTCAACATCCGTCGCATATTTTTTCAGTGCTCGAACCCATGTCGATGTATCACCGGCAGAGCAAGCAACCTTCAGTGTTGTTGCCTTCGTACTCTTTTTACTAGAACTCTTTGAACTACCGGAACTGCTGGAGCTGCTTCCGCATGCAGCAAGTCCGGCAACGGCCATTGCAAGACAAAGTCCTACAGCCAGAACCTTAAAAGATTTTTTCATTTTGTTCTCCCTTATTAACAGAAACTATGACGCGATATCAATTTTCTGCAAGTTAAAGTTCTTTTGATTGACAAATTTTTATAACTAATCTTCATTTCTTCTTCATCCAGCGGTCAGCTGAATGTGAAAGAATTAAATAAATCCGAATCAGCCTCTAAAGGATTACTTTCCGAGGATACCAATCGAAATTCCCGGAATATAGGTAACCAGAAGCAATGCTACAATAAGCACGCCGCAGCACTGAAGCGCCGGCTTTACCATCTCGGTTACGCTTACATTCTTTCTTCCCGGGATTCTCAGTCCGGATGCTACGAACAGGTTTACGCCTACCGGCGGTGTTACCTGTCCAATCGCCAGGTTTACTGTCGCGATAACACCGAAGTGTACCAGGTCGATGCCCAGAGCCTGCGCTACCGGGAACATGATCGGGATGAAGATGTACATCGCGGAGTTCGCATCTACGAAGCATCCAGCGATCAGGAAGATAATGTTGATGATGATCAGGAAGACGTACTTATTCGCGGAAGCTCCCAGAAGAGCCTGCGCAGAAGCTGCGATTCCCTGCGTCGTGCATACGTAGGAGAACAAGCTCGCGCACCCGATGATGATAAGTACGGAACCGGATGTCTTAACAGAATCCACAAAAATGGACCAGAGATCCTTCAGCTTGATTTCTCTATAAACGAAAAGGCCGACAATCAAACCGTATACCGCGGATACAGCCGCAGCTTCCGTCGGGGTAAAAATACCGCCATAAATACCGCCGAGGATAATAACCGGCATCAGGAAAGCCCAGATCGCATTTACGAAAGACTTCAGTCTCTGCTTGCCCGTCGCTTTTTCTCTCTTCGGTACGATATGCTCTTTCTTGCAGACAATCTTAATCAGAACTACCAACGCAACGCCCATCAGGATGCCCGGGAAAATACCAGCCATGAACAGATCGCCAACCGCAGCACCTGTGATTGACGAATAAACGATAAACGCAATCGAAGGCGGAATTACAATAGCGATCGAAGAAGCGGATGCAAGAAGCGTTGTCGCGAATTCCGGCCGGAATCCGTCTTTCTCTATCATCGCCGGAACAAGAATCGCGCCCAGAGCTGCTACAGTTGCCGGACCGGATCCGGAAAGAGCACCGAAGAAGCAGGCAACGATAACCGATACAATCGCGATTCCACCGCGTCTATGTCCTACGCAGTCATTCGCGAAATTGATCAGACGATCTGAAATTCCGGCTTTTGCCATAATATTACCGGCAAGTACAAAGAACGGAATTGCAAGAAGAAGGAATTTAGCCATTCCGGAATAGATATTCTGGACGATGATGCTGAGAGGAACCTGCGCATACAACAGTGTAAATACTGCAGAAAGTCCCAGTGAAATCGCAATCGGAACATTCAGAATCAGCAAGATAATGAACGAACCGAACAAAATCAAATTGACCATTAATTTGCCTCCTCTTCCGGTTCGCCATGAATCAGCGCATGAATGTTATCAAACGCAAACTCCAGATAATGAAGGAAGAAACAAATGCTTCCTATTACAAGCGCAGTGCAGTAGAAAATCCACATTTTCATACGAAGTACATCCGTAAGCTGGTTTACAGCCATAGAAGACTGCGTACGCTGAATTCCGTAAACCAAAACAATGATGAAGAAAAAGATGCCAAGCGCAACATCTACAAGATTCAGAATGTGTTTTCCCTTATCGTTCAGCGCGCTGCTCAACAAAGCCATACTTACCAGGCCGCCGTCTTGGCTGGCGAGCATTGCGGCTCCGATCATGGACATGATCGCAAAAAGATTGATTACGATTTCTTCTGTAAAAGACCACGAAGTCGGCAACAGATATCTGGATACTACATTGCCAAATGTCAGAAGTGTAACCACTGCCATCACGATAACCATCGCAAATTCTTCAACCAGCGTAAAGCCTTTCATAAAGCTCTTATACGCCTTATACATTCGTGAATCCCTCCTTTCGAAATAAAAAATAATAAAGAAATAAAGATTAGATAAGATGATTGCACGGAAGGAAAAATTTACTTGCTTTACACCGTCTGTTCACAGTCTCTTTATAATTCCTTCACGCTTCTTGTACTTATTATAATCCAAAATCTTTTGAATTACTACTATTATTTGTCATAATAGCAACAATATTGACAATAATTAATCAAACGAAAATGCGGGAACAGAACCTGTTTCTATTCTACTCCCGCATCCCATAGTTCTGCGCTTAATTGTATGCGGAACTACTTCTTATTTTTTTTCTTTGAAGGCGGGAAGTTCATCGGACGGTCTTCCGTCACGCAGGCCGCGTCACGAATTGCTTCGTAGATCGTCGGATGCGCATGCGTCGTCGCGATGATGTCATCAATGGTTCCTTCCATATCCATCGCAATCGCCGGTTCCGAAATCAGATCCGACGCTCTTGCGCCGAGAATATGGCATCCAAGGATTTCTCCATATTTATCATCTACGATGAACTTAATAGTGCCGATTCCGCCGTTCTCGATCAGCGCTTTCGCATTTGCGGTCAGAGGGAATTTCCCTACATGATACGGGATTCCCTTCTCCTTCACCTGTTCCTCCGTCATGCCGACGCCGGCGAATTCCGGATTGCAGTATACAGCCGAAGGTTCAACTCCCTTATAATGGGAATCTCCTCCCATCAGATTTTCGGCGCAGACCTCGCCCATTGCCATTGCGGTATGCGCGAGCATCGTCTTTCCGACGCAGTCACCGATCGCCCAGATACCCGGAACATTTGTCTCCTGCCGGTCATTTACGGTGATTCTGCCGCGGTCATTCTCGATCCCTGCCTTCTCCAGCTTAAGTCCGTCTGTGTTCGTTCTTCTTCCGATCGCGACGAGGACTTTCTCCGCCTCATAAGACTCGGTTTTTCCGTTATGATCCACTGTGACTTTCGCACCGTTCTTCGTGGATTCGAACTTCGTAACCTTGCACTCCAGATGAATATCCACACCCTGCTGCTTCAGAACGCCTTCAAGAGATTTTGTGAGCTCTCCGTCCATAGGAGGAAGAAGTCTCGGAAGAGCTTCCAGAACAGTGATCTTCGTACCCATCTCGCCATAGGCTGTCGCAAATTCCAATCCGATGACACCGCCGCCTACGATAATCATAGACTTCGGCTGTTTCGGAAGTGAAAGCGCTTCAGTCGAACCGATCACTTCCGGGATGTCAATTCCCGGAATCGGCGGTGTAGAGTTCTTGGATCCGGTCGCGATGATGATCTGATCGAACTTCATGTTCTCCGTCTTGCCATCGTTCGTCGTGACTTTCAGCGTCTTCTTATCTGCAAACTCTGCAGTGCCTTTGATGACTTTTACTTTATTCGCCTTCATAAGGCTGTCAACGCCGCTGCTCATTCTGTTAACGATGTATTCGCGCTTCGCCTGCACCTTATCCCAGTTCACGCCCTTGAATTCGCCGACAACGCCGATGTCATCCATGGATTTGAAGGAAGCCGCGACGTCTCCGCTGTGTACCAGAACCTTCGTCGGGATGCATCCGATGTTTACGCAGGTACCGCCCATCTTGCTCTTCTCAATGACCGTAACCTTCTTCGCACCGAGCTGTGCCAGACGGATCGCGCAGGTGTAGCCGCCCGGGCCGCCGCCGATAATCGCAATCGACTGATTCGGATCAACAGCTTTCGCAGCTGTAGCCTTCGGTGCCGGAGCCGGCGCTGCCGCCTTCGGAGCAGGAGCTGCCGGTGCTTTCGGAGCCGGCGCAGCTGCTGCCGGAGCCGGTGCGGATGCAGCAGCATCCGGAACCTTCTCGCCGGCTTTTCCTACATATGCAATGACACCCTTTACAGGAACATCATCGCCCTCCTGCGCAACGATTTTCAGAAGAACGCCGTCTTCCTCCGCTTCAATATCATTCGAGAGCTTGTCTGTGGTAATTTTGCACAGGACATCGCCCTTCTTTACTTCATCGCCTTCATGCTTGACCCATTCGTCGATGGTTCCCTCTTCCATCGTAAGGCCGAGCTGAGGCATGGTAATCTCTGTTGCCATTGGTCTAATACCCCCTTGTTACAGCAGAATCGACATCGGATCCTCGAGAATTTCCTTAATCGCCTTCTCGAACTTCACAGCCTCTGCTCCATTGATGACTCTGTGGTCATGTGTATAGCAGATTCTCATTACCTGCCGTTTAACGATCTTTCCTTCGTCATCCATCTGGAGCTCGTCCTCTGTCGCGCAGATTCCCAGAATTCCGGAATCCGGCTGGTTGATGATCGGACTGAACGCTTCAACGCCGAACATTCCCAGATTGGAGATATTAAATGTGGATCCCTTGTACTCATCCGGATTCAGATTTCCGGTTCTGGCTCTGGAAGCCAGATCCTTCGTCTGTGCCGCAAGCTCTGTCAAAGTAAGCTTGTCCGCATCTCTTACAACCGGTGTGATCAGTCCGCCGTCATCGGTCGATACTGCCATTCCGATATTGACATGAGCTCTCTGGATATAATTCTTTCCAGCGTAGCTGACTCTTGCTTCCGGATGCTCACGAAGAGCCTTCGCAACCGCCTTCATAACCAGATCATTTACGGAGAACTTAATGCCGCGCTTCTCGCCGTATTCCTTATTCAGTTTCTTACGGAACGCGAGCATATCGGTTACATCGACCTTCATAACATGCGTTACGGTCGGGATTTCCTGCGAAGACTGTGTCATTCTCTTCGCGATCGTCCGCATCATGCCGGACATCTTCTTGACTTCGTCTCCATCCTGGAGCTCGATGCCGTCAACCGTTTCCGGAGCTGCTGCCGGTGCAGGCGCTGCCTCTGCCGGAGCCGGTGCGTTCTTCGCCGCTTCGATCGCAGCTTCAATATCGGCCTTAACGATTCTGCCGTTTGTTCCCGTTCCAGCGATGCCGGAATAATCGATTCCATTCGCTTCCGCGATCTTCTTCGCCAGATGTGAAATCTTCACTCTTCCGCCGGCAGGCGCTGCCGCTGGAGCAGGAGCCGCTGCCGCTGGAGCTTCTTCTGCCGGAGCCGGAGCCGCATCCCCTGCAGCGTCCGGGACCGCTTCTCCAGGCTGCCCGATATATCCCAGAACACCCTTTACCGGAATATCCTCGCCTTCCTGTGCGACGATTTTCAGAAGAACACCGTCTTCCTCCGCTTCAATGTCGTTGGAAAGCTTATCTGTGGTGATCTTAAGAATAACATCACCTTTCTTTACTTCGTCGCCTTCGTGCTTAACCCATTCTTCTACGGTACCTTCTTCCATAGTAAGGCCGAGCTGAGGCATCAAAATTTCTGTTGCCATTCTGCGTTCTCCTCCTTCTTACTTGTTCAGGACTGTCTTCACTGCCTGTACGATATCCGCCGGGTGCGCGAAGTTCAGGTCTTCCAGAACCGGACTGAACGGAGACACGATATTCGGAGCGCATACACGGAGAACCGGGGAATCCAGTTCATCATAGAGGTCTTCATTAATTTGCGCGGAAATCTCTCCTGCGTAGCTTCCTCTCTTAGTTTCTTCGGATACGATGACAACATTATGTGTCTTGGAAACAGACTGAACGATCGCGTCCCAATCCAGCGGAACGAGCGAACGGAGATCCAGCACTTCCGCGCTGATTCCTTCACCGCTCAGCGTATCCGCAGCCTCTTCCGCAAACCGTGCCTCTCTGGACCATGCGATGATTGTAACGTCGTTTCCTTCTCTTGTAACGTTCGCCTTGCCAAGCGGAATGATGTAATCCTCATCCTCGGAAACCATTCCCTTCTTCGCATACAGAAGCTTGTGCTCCATAACCATAACCGGGTCATTGTCACGAATCGCGGCCTTCAGCATGCCCTTCGCGTCATCCGGCGTTCCAGGAGCGATGACCTTCAGTCCCGGGAAGTGGCAGAACAGCGCTTCCAGCGATTGAGAATGATGGCCGGCGTTTCTTCTGCCGGATCCCATCGGCAGACGGAGAACCATAGGAACCTGAACCTGTCCGCCTGTCATATAACGTGTTTTCGCAGCCTGGTTGAAGATCGGGTCTGCGCAGACAGTAATGAAATCGTTATACATAAGCTCTACAACCGGACGGAGACCGCGCATCGCAGCCGCTACGCTGATGCTTGTGAAACCTTCCTCGGAAATCGGGGTATCAATGACTCTCTCCGGACCGAACTCATCACGGAAACCGATGAAGCAGCCGAATACGTTACCCATAACGCCGACATCTTCACCCATAAGATATACATTCTTATCACGAACCATCTCTTCGTGAACCGCTTCACCGATGGCCTTACTGTATGTCAGTTTTTTCATTATCTCGCCACGCACCTTTCGTTATCATCAGCATAAACATCTGTAAGCAGCGTATCCGGATCCGGGTACGGGGACTCATCTGCAAACTTAACTGCCTCATCCATCTCCGCATCCGCGTCAGCTTTTACCTTATCCAGATCTTCCTGCTTGAATCCGTACTCATTCAGCAGCTTATTTCCGAACTGCTCGATCGGATCCTTCTTCAGTGCGTCTTCCATATATTCCTTCGGACGGTAGTTCGCCGGATCACCGCAGTAGTGGCCCTGATATCTGTAAACTCTCGCCTCAACAATATACGGACCCTTGCCGGATCTCGCGTACTCAATTGCGTTCTTAACCGTCTCATAAACCAGAAGAACATCGGTTCCGTCTACGGTAATGCCCTCTGCGTCATATGCCTTCGCTCTCTCGGACAAAGTCGGTGTGTTTGTGGTTCTGTGAATTTCTGTCGATACGGCGTACTGGTTATTTTCGATAAACCATACAAGCGGAAGCTTCCATGTCGCCGCCATATTCAGGCACTCATGGAAAATGCCCTGGTTCGTCGATCCATCACCGAAGCAGCCCATCGTAACGGCTCCGTCTTTCAGATATTTGGAAGCGAATGCCGATCCTGTCGAGATACCCTGGCCGGCGCCTACGATTCCGTTCGCACCAAGAGCTCCAAGTCCTTCGATATCCGTAATGTGCATGGAACCGCCCTTGCCTGCGCAGTAACCGGTTGCCTTGCCGAAAAGCTCTGCCATCGCCCTCTTAGGATCCGCTCCTCTTGCAATCGCATGACCGTGTCCGCGGTGTGTGGTGCAGAAATAATCCTGTTTGCCGAGCGCAGCAAAAGCGCCTGCCTCAGCCGCTTCCTGACCGATGCTAAGATGAATGTTGCCGGCCAGCATGCCCTTCATAAAGCAGTCCGCAGCATGCTGCTCAAATGCTCTGATTCTTACCATTGTACGGTAAAATCCCATGAGCTGCTCGTTTGAATACTTGTTTTCAGCCAATTTTGTCACACCTTTCTTAAATAATATTGGTTTATCATCCTCCTACAATCTGAAGAACTGTCTTTCGCCCGACGAAATGCGCTGACTCAATTTGTCTTCATCGAAGCCCTGCATTCATAGGCGACTCCATTCCGCTGTCATTCCGTAACGAAAAGCATGCTTCAAGCTGTATTCGGAGATATGATATCCGATTTATTCTTCTCCCTGTTTCGGAGCGAAGCACGGTACGCCCAGACTCGGATCGAATGCGCGGCTCATAATGATGCCGCCACCCAGCTCCGCAACGACTACATCCGTTGTGAGAAGAACTTTCGTCCCCTCGACAAGATGTCCGCCATGCCCAACGCCGTAACGGTCGCTCAGACTTACATGAACATGAAGATTCGTAACTCCGTCGGAATCATGACAGATGATACCGCTCAGGCCAACCAGCTCAATAGGACCGGTCAGAATCAGCGGTTCGCCATATCCATAACCCGCCGGCGCGTCTTCAATCTCAACCGGGTTGCAGTACCGGACGCCGTCCAGGCTTCCGATTCCGGAAACGATCACGCCGTTATTAATACCTGCTTCTTTCACCGCTGCTTCCAGACCAAGAAGAAGATCTGTGCCCGGCTTCAGCCGGAAAGCGATGACACGTGTCAGCGTACCCTTCGCCAACTCTAAAAAATCCGTTGTATTCGTAGACATATTCAGCCTCCTGTGTATCACTGTATTAATTATAACACATTCCTATGATGAGGAAAGAATTATTGAATAATTATTCGCAATATTCTTTAATATTTTTTTATGGATCTAATAATTTTTTTTATCCAAAAAAGAATGTTCTTTTTTATTAATATTCCCTGTGGCAAATCGAATAAACGTTGAAATTTCAGCATTTATTACAATCGTCTTCTATTTCGATTTCTATTTCACTTATTTTCATTCCGAAAAATCCGCAAAATATTTCAACACGTACAGCTTTTTATGATGTATAATCAAAAATACAGCGTAAATTTTTTGTATAATTTGTGCAAAAGTAACAATTTTAACTTTTTTAAAAATTCAATTCAAAATACAAAAGGAGATTATCATAATGCGCAGAAAATTCATCGACCTGCTAAAGGGAGACGAACCTTTCCTCGGCACATTCATTCAGTCCGCATCCCCGGAATTCATCGAAGCGTCCGCGTATGCCGGATTCCAATTCGCCTGTATGGATCTGGAACATACGTATTACGGAGTGGAACGCTGCTCGGAAATGATCCGTGCAGGAGAAGCCGCGGGTCTTTCCATGCTGGTCCGTGTACCGACTCTGGACATGGTCCAGGTTAAAAAATCGCTGGACTTCGGAGCGACGGGAATTGTATTCCCGAATATTGACACGCCGGAGCAGGCCGAGGAAGCGGTCCGCCTCTGCCGTTTCTCTCCGAAAGGAAAGCGCGGCGCATGCCCCGGCGTCCGGGCCGCTTTCTACGGAAAATCCGGTCCCGATTACTACGAGCAGCAGAACCGGGATACCTGCGTGATTCCTTTGATCGAAACATCCGAAGGAGTCCGCAATTTCGATGATATTCTGAAGGTGCCCGGGATTTCCGCGGTTTTCTTAGGACCTGTCGATTTGTCCGTCGACATGGGATATCCCGGAGATCTCACGAATCCGGCCGTTATGGATGCCATCTTAACGATGATCCGGAAAGCGAAGGCTGCCGGAATTCCATCCGGGGCGCTTGCGCTTTCGCCGGCGATCGCAAAAAAATTCTTTGCCGAAGGACTGCGTTTCCTTTCCTACGGAATCGATACCATTCTGATGTATCAGATGCTGTCGGACATCAAGAAAAACGTTCTCGGTTAAAAAGTTCCGGGATCAAAGGCTCTGGGTATTGCTCCGGAAACAAAGTCCGGGATCAGTTTCCCGGATACTGCGGTAACAATACGAGCAGAAAACGGGAAGGCGGTGTAATTCCGCCTTCCCGTTTCGCTTTAATCGGATTCAAAATATTTTCTCACGCTCTTCTCTGCGTCTTCCCGCTTAGCGCGGACATCATGCCTGCTCAGAATTCCATCTGCTCCTGCTTCAGAAGAGTCAGATGAAATTCTTTCAGGAAACGCGCATGATACCAGCACTGCAGGTAACAGACACTCCGAGCGATCCGCTGATCCGCCAGAATCAACACGGAATCCTCGTCCGCGGTGAACCGCTCGTCACACATGATCCCAAGATCAGTGGCCCAGAGATCCTTCTCCCGGCGCATGCCGAAGACATATCCGCGCTCCGCTTTCCTCTGATCTTCCTGCTCCTTTCCGATGACGGAAACCTGTCCGGAGCCTTTCGCGACGATACCGACACGCATATTCGTCTCTACGCTCTGGCCCTTCAGAACCGGTTCAAGATGCATATCAAAGCATCCGTCAAACTGACTGCCCGCCTCTTCCGGCATGTAATCGAACAGCGGGAGGTCGCCTGCAACGTTCATGATTTCATTGTACAATCCCATTTTCTTTTCCTTCCATTTTTATACTGGTTATTATTTCCTGCTTATAAATGCGACAGCTTCCTTCCGGAGCTGCGGCCAGTCATCGATCAAAGTCCATTCTTTGTCCCTGATGATACGCACTATACTACCACAAAATTACCTGTTCAAATCGCTATGCCAGATTCTGCGCAATTCCGACGATCACCGGCATCGTAAGCACCGAGAATATCGTCGACACTGAGCAGAGCGCCGCCGCCAACTTGTCATTGCATTTATATTTGCTGGAAAGAAGAACGATCAGAGTCGCGCCCGGGCATGCCGCCTCGATGGTGATCGCCGTCAGCATGTCGCCCCGGATTCCGACCAAATAAAGGATAAGAAGCGTAAGCACCGGGAAGAAAACGATGCGGAGGGAAATACCCTGCCAAAGGCGGATATCCTTCAGCATTTTCCTGAGGTCCAGATTGCAGAGCATGTACCCGACCAGCAGCATCGGAAGCGGAACAGCCATTCCGGCAAGATAGCCAATGCAGGTATTTACGACCTTCGGCAGTGAAAGTCCTGTAATAAACAGGAACAGACCGATCAGAATCCCGATCGTAGAAGGATTGACCAGAGCCTTTCGTATTTCCGTGCCGGATTTGCTCCCGGACATGTAGATCTGCCCCAGTGTCCAGATCAGAACCGGATTCACAACCGCGTATGCGGAGCCATAAAACACGCCTTCCTTCCCAAGCACAGAGACAAGAAGCGGAATTCCCATAAAATTGCAATTCGCGAACATCGCGAGCATGACCAGAACTTTCTTGTCCCCCTGATCCTTCGAACGAACAAACAGACGGCTCAGAAAGAAATACGAAAGATGCGCCGCCAGCGAAATACCGCCGCAGAGGAAGAAGGAAAGCAGCATCCGCTTGGAGAATGTAAACTGAAAAGACTGAATCATCGTACACGGGATAATAAGATAAAGCGCCAGATTCGTGATCCCTGCGTAAGAAGCATCGTCAATCATCTTCAGCTTCCCAAGCGCCCAGCCGACAATCATCAGAAGAAAAAGAATAAATACCTGCTGTCCTACCGTCAGAATGTTCCCAATCATTTCAAGCCTTTCATTTTTCGTAAGCATATCTGGGATATGCATCTTCCTCGACGTGGATGATTCCGCGTTTTTCAAATCCAAGCTTCGTCAGAAGATTCTGCATAATAATATTGTCTGTATGTGTATCCACGCGGAGATGCCCGCACTGTTCATACGCGAAATTCAGACAAAACGCGCCGATGCCCTTCTGCGATCCGTCTCCGGCGAGGCGGTGCACGACCCCGAACGGATCGTTGTTTCTCCAGCTCCCCTTCTCAATCACACGGTAGGTGGGCTCAATATCCTCTCCGAAATCGAAGAAAAATGTCCCGATCACCCGTTCCTCTTCCGTACAGACGTAGCTCTTTCCTCTCTGAATGTCCTCGAAGAGCAGACTTTCCGGCGGCCAATGCGTCGGTCCCCACTGATTCGGATTCCCATGCGCAGCCATAAAATCCCTGGCATACGTGTAAATTTCCGTCATCCTCTGAAAGTCCGCTTCCGATGCGTGCCGAATCTGCATAATTCTCCTTCTCTGATGCAAAGCTGAAGCGGCAAAGGCTATGCAGCCAATGGGCTTCCAGCCAATGTTAAAAGCCAGTGACACCTATATAAAAACAAAACCACTTCCGGCAAAAGACAGGAAGTGGTTATTGGTGCGGCACGAGAGACTCGAACTCTCAACCTACTGATTCGTAGTCAGGCACTCTATCCAATTGAGCTAGTGCCGCATAAGCACGATCAAATATCGTACTTATTTAGTATACTCAATCCGGTCCAAAAACGCAAGGACTATTTTTATCCCCGCAGTTTAAGCATGCCGCGCGCTCCGCTTCCCTTTGAATGATTCCGTTACTACATCCGATAGGCGCGGATCCAGTAATCATTCACCTTCTGCTTCTTCGTCCTGTCATCGTAGTTTTCCTTCAGCAGTCCGCGTTTATATGCGTCTACCAGTTGTGAAAGATCATCGACTTCCTGACGGAGCTTCTTTCCGAGATCCGTATCGATGATCAGCATACGACGCGGCAGCGTTTCCACCGTCATCATCTCCGGCGAATGGAAAACCTGGGTTCCATCCGGCTGAAGCGGCGTGTACGGCTTATGCTGGGCAAGCGCCATGAAACGGGAGTTAAAAATAAACGTATATCCTGCGATTCCGGTCTGTTTCTGATAAGCCTTCGAAATGCCGCCGTCGATGACATACAGGAGACCGCCGCCCTTGATCGGACTTTCTCCGTCCTTCATCTTCACCGGCACATGCCCGTTCAGGATCTTGCTCCGGCTGGGATCGAGGCCGAATTCCCGGAGAATTTTCTCACAGGGCTCCCGCCGGTCGCGAAGACGGTAGTATGGTCTTGTCGGCTCCTTGTGCGACTTTTTATCTTCAATGAACAGCCGTTCGAACGTTGTCATTTTTTCTTTGCCGAACAAAGGAGAATCGCTTCCCTCCCAAAGATAAAGCATCAGATCGCCGGGCTTTCCGGGAACCGCACATTCCTTCGGCGTGAAAAAGGATTTCCGGACCTGCGTATCCAGATAATCCATCAGCGCTTTCCCTGAATACGACTTCTTTCCATCCAGATTCAGCTCCGAAAAGCTTCCGTCCTCTTCCATCGGAATGCAGCCATGATAAAGAATATTTCCGTTGCACACCTTATACAAAGCGCCGTGGCTGAAAAGGAACCGGATATGTTTCTGCAGCTTCTCGGAATTCAGAATGGACGCTTCCAGAGACTCCATGACCGCTTCTTCATCCGCAGAAAGGCGATACGGATCCTTCGGGTCGACCGTCGGGAAATTCTGGTCGCGAAGCGGATACTCTGTCCCCTCTACATTCACGGTTCCCTTTTCCCAGTCGATTTTATCAAGAAGAAGCCGATTCTCCATCTTGTATTCCGGATGCGCCTTGATAATCTGCCCTTCGGCTTTGAACTGAATGATCGCGATCGCCTTGTGCATCTTGGCAGCCAGCTTGGCGTCCACTGGATCGTACTTGTTCTCATCGATCAGGTGCGGCATAAACGCAAGGCAGCGGTCGTTCGCGTATACGTTCTCCGCCATCGACGCCAACGGTCTTAAGTTGATCCCGTATCCGACTTCCAGCATATCGAAATTATTGTAGCTGATATTCATCCGGAGAATGTTCGCAATGCAGGCCCAGTTCCCGGTCGCCGCGCCCATCCATACGATGTCGTGATTTCCCCACTGAAAATCCACATCGTGGTATCCCATCAGATAATCCATGATATAGTCCGGATGCGCACCGCGGTCAAAGATATCGCCGATGATATGAAGCTGGTCCACCGCAAGGCGGCTGATCAGATCCGCCATCTCCCGGATAAAAAGCTCCGCCATCCCTTCATGAATCAGAGAGGCGATGATCTCGTGGTAATAATGCGCGCGGTTTTCCTCATCGTCCGCATGCAGAAGCTCATCCATCGCGTATCCAAGATACTGCGGCATTCTTCCGCGGACCTTTTCTCTCGTATATTTCGTCGAAACGGATTTACAGATCGTAATTAAGCGATTGATCGCTGTTTCACACCAGGAATCGAAATCTTTCTCGGATTTTTTCCGGCGCCGGATCTCCGCGTCCGCATCGTAAATAAGCGATGCAAGCTCTTCCCGGTCCTGCCGCCCTAGGATGCCTCCGTAATGCTCGTCAATTTTCGCCTTGATCGTGCCCGATGCGCTCTTCAGCATATGAATAAACGCGCCGTGTTCTCCGTGCAGATCGCTCAGGAAGTATTCCGTTCCCTTCGGGAGCGCCAGCAACGCATTCAAGTTTGTGATCTCCGCCGACGCCGCAAGCACATTCGGATACTCTTTCGAAAGCAATTCGAGAAATTTCAGATCCGCCATACGATCATCCTCCTGATCATTCGTTTACTTTTTTAATATCCGCGCCGAGGCTCCGGAATTTCCCGATGAAATTCTCATAGCCCCGCTCCACATGATAAATTTCAGAAATCTCCGTTACATCGGACGCGTACAGACCCGCCAGAACCATCGCAGCGCCGGCTCTTAAGTCGGTCGCGATAACTTCCGCGCCGTGAAGAGGCTTCCCGCCCCGGACTTCCGCCCGGTTTCCGGAAATCCGAATATCTGCGCCCATGCGGTTAAGCTCCGCCACATGCATAAAGCGATTCTCAAATACGGTTTCGATCACCGTGCTGTTTCCTGGAACGGTTGCTAAGAATGTCATGAACGGAGACTGAATGTCTGTCGGGAATCCCGGATACGGCATCGTTTTAATATCTGTCGGAAAGAGCTCCCGATCCTCCGCATCGACAACCAGTCCTTCATCCCCCTCCGTCACCATAACCCCGCATTCACGGAGCTTCGCGATGATCGGACGGATATGATCGGATACGACGTCCTTCACATAGACCTGCCCCCGCGTGATCGCCGCGGCAAGCATAAACGTTCCTGTCTCAATACGGTCCGGTATAACGGCATGCTCCGCTCCATGAACAGAAGAAACTCCGTCGATCTTCACGGTATCCGTTCCTGCTCCCTTGACCCGGGCGCCGATCTTGTTCAGGAAGTTCGCGAGATCCACAATCTCCGGTTCTTCCGCGGCGTTTTCAATATACGTGGTTCCCTTTGCCAGAACGGCGGCCATCATGATGTTTTCCGTCGCGCCTACGCTCGGGAAATCGAGATAAACCGATGCGCCGACCAGACCTCCGCGCGGCGCCACCGCCTCAACCGAAAAATCTTTCTCCACAATCTCCGCGCCAAGCGCGCGGAAACCCTTCAGATGAAGATCAATCGGACGCTTTCCGATGGTGCACCCTCCGGGAAGATGGACTTTCGCGCTTCCGGTCCGCGCAAGAAGCGGCCCCATTACGAGGAAAGACGCGCGCATTTTTCGAACCAGATCGTAATCCGCAACGTTCGTACGGAGCGAAGACGCATCAATCGTAAGCTCCGAATTCGATAATTCCGAGACCTCTGTTCCTAAAGAGATCAGAATATCCCGCATGACTTTCACATCTTCCAGCGCCGGGACATTTGTGATCCGGCAAGGCTCCTTTGACAGAAGCGCGGCTGCCATAAGCGGCAGCACCGCGTTCTTCGCGCCGCTGACAGAAACTTCGCCATACAATGGTCCGCTGTTTCGAACTAAGTATTTCGCCAATTTCTTTCCTCCGCCTTATAAATTCTTGAGCTCTTTCAGACAATTGTCACATACATATTTCCCGTGGATCAAATGTACGTGATCCGCTTCCCCGCAGAAAATGCATGCCGGTTCATATTTCTTCAGTACAATTTTATCCTCATCCACGAAAATTTCCAGCGAATCACTGGTATTGATTCCAAGGTTCCGCCGGAGCTCCACCGGGATCACCACCCGCCCCAGCGAATCGACGGGTCTGACAATACCTGTTGCTTTCATATTATTTCTCCTTCTGTCCATAAATAGGATTTACCGCTTATTTGTCCTCTGCATCTTTCTTGAAATAGGAAACCGCTGATGCTGTCGCTTTCCCGACATGAATCAGTGTTTCGAAAAGATTGCTTTCACCCTTCACGGCGCCGGAAAGCGCGCCCAAAGAATCTCCCAGATCCCCAATCACTCCGTCCAGCTGCTCCGTCCGATCCTTCGCGATCGATGTGACAGAGCCCGCATCTTCGGTAATTTTCTTAATATTTTTCACAGCCCCGATCGCATGCACCGTCAGGACAATCAGAAAAATCAAAAGTACGAACAATGCGATCAAAACGAGTCCGATCAAAAGATCTTTCATGCTAATGGTAATCATAGGGCCCTCCTTCGAAATTCCTTTCATGATATCGAAGCATTTCTTCCGACATGCTTCCATCCGCTTCGCGGATATGCATCGGCGCCAGCACCCGAAGACCCGGCCGTCCGTTTTTTACAAGACGCGCCAGCACCAGATTCGGCGCCTCCTCTATGTGTCCGCTGACAAAGCGAATTTCTTTCACTTCCATTCGTATTTCCCGACCGAGAATACATAAATCCGCGGTTCTCGCAGGCCGGTTCACAACGAACAGCTCTCCCTTGTCTTTCAGCGCGTAAAACGTGAACTTCAGAAATTCCCGAAGTCCCGCCGTCGTTTCATGCCTTGCCGTATGGTGTGCACTTTCGCCGCAGGAAATACCTTTCGATTTTTCTACATACGGCGGATTGGATACTGCAAGATCAAAGTGATCCCGTAAATCCGAAAAAACTGGATTTTGCAATTCCGCAATATCGCCTTTTAAAAAACGTACCCGGCCTTCCAATGCGTTCAGGCCGACGTTTCTCTCCGCCAGCCGGAAACTGTTTTCCTGCATTTCGATTCCAAGAATTTCCGGAATATCCGTTTTATGAGAAAGAATCAGCGGAAGAATTCCCGTACCGGTTCCCAAATCCAGAAGATTTTCCGGCTGTTTTTTCCGGTTTAACAGGTGATCCGCTGTAAAACCCGCGAGAATCACAGCGTCCGCCCCGTAGCAGAACGAATCCGGATCCTGAAGAATCCGAATCGATCCGAATCCTGTCCGATCAATTCTTTCCATCGCCTGACACCGCATCTTCCGCACCGAACGTCCCGGCACTCGCCGAAGATTCATCCGGCGCGTTTTTTCTATGCTCCCGGTTCTTCCTGTGTCCATGCGGACGTTCTTTTCTCTGCGGAGAGCCCTTTCCTGTTTTCTCATCGTGTTCGCCGGAGGGCTTTCCAGGCATTCCCTTTATCTTGAGCCGCTCCACCTCGGATTTATGGAACGAATATACTTCAGAGCTCAGCTTCTCCCGTCCGTTTTCATCCCGTTCGCCCGTGAAAGTCCGAACTTTCACCGTTCCGGCCAGAACATTATTCTCGATGACTTTCCCGACGCCTTCCTCCGTCTTCACACGCTCGTTCACATTCGGAAGATCCTTCCGGAGTTCGATATAAACATCATTTTCATATTTCAGGCAGCACATCAGCCTTCCGCACACGCCGGAAATTTTCGCTGGGTTCAGAGACAGATTCTGTATCTTTGTCATTTTTATCGATACCGGCTGAAAGTTTTTCATCCAAAAAGCGCAGCAGATCGGCCTCCCGCAGCAGCCGATACCACCGAGCATCTTAGCCTCATCCCGCACACCGACCTGCCTTAACTCGATCCGCATCTTGAACTGTCCGGCAAGGTCACGGACCAGATCCCGAAAATCAACCCGTCCGTCAGCGGTAAAATAGAAAATCACCTTATTATTGTCAAACGTATACTCTACGTCGATCAGTTTCATGTCCAGACCATGCTGCTTGATTTTCTCTCTGCATATCCGCATAGCGTCGTTTTTTTTCGACTCATTCTCTTTATGTCTCGCAAGATCATCCGCATTGGCAATCCGGACAACCTTCTTAAGAGGTGAAACTACGTCTTTCTCGTCCATCTGCTGATTTTCCATCGAGACGGTTCCGAATTCCAGACCGCGAGCCGTTTCGACGATCACGCCGGTTCCCTTCGGAAGGGTCATCCCGCATGGATCAAAATAATATGTTTTTCCTGCTGCACGGAAACGAACACCTGCAACATCAACCATAAATTCTATCCTTCCTTTATAAATTTATTAATTCCTGTTCCGTCAAAGAAAAGCTCCTCTGCCGTCGAATGCCATCGGACTCGATTCCCGGCATCGGCAGGTTATTTTCTTCCGTCAGGATTCCAGTTTCAAAATCAGTCCCAGCACTGAGAACCGGGGAATGACATTCTGCTGCAGCATCCTGCGCGCTTCCTCCACATCCTGAATTCCCTTCGCTGCAGAAGCGGACGGCATTTTCCCACCTCCAGCCAGACAGGACTCCAGCACGCTTTCCATCCCGTCCAGAAATTCGTACGCGTCATTTCTGGATTTCACTTTCTTGGATATCTTTTTCTGAACGTCAAAGAAAAAAGCGTTCGAAAGCACCATCTCCAGAATTTCAGAAGCAAATGCTTCCATCGGAGTCTCATATTGTTCGGTAAGATTGACAAGCCGGATCGTTACGCATCGGGAGCGGATGGTAGGAAGCAGTTTCTCCGAATTTTCGGAGAGAAGAAGAATCACCGTTCCTGGAGCCGGCTCCTCCAGTGTTTTAAGAAGCCGTGTCTCCGCCCGAAGTGTCATCGTATCAGCGCCGCTGATCACAGCGATGTTCCGGTCTCCTGCCGACGGTTTTTCCATTAATTTCTGCTGAAGAAACTCTATATCCGCATCCTTAAGAGAGCGTGTTCCAGTTTTGCCTTCTGCTTTCTCTTTCGGCTGAACCAGATAGAAATCCTCATAATTTCCGTCCCTGAGCTTCCGGCAGGTCGGACACTGCCCGCATCCCTCTCCGGGACGTTCGGCACAGAGAAGCGCTTGGGCGAACGCAATCGAAAGCCCGAGCTTATCAGTGTTATGATCTCCTTCAAAGATATACGCATGCGGAACCGTACCGGTATGCATCGCATTCTTCAGTTTCGTCACAGCACTTCCATAGCGCTCATAGTCCGAAAGTCCCATTCCTATACCCTCTGACACGGTCCCATTTATTCTTTTGCCGCAGGTTTAACGCTGAAGCATCCTCTCGTCCACGGCAGCAAAAATCAGATCACGGATCTCTTCCGGTTTCATGGAGCCGTCGATTCGAACAATCCGACCCGAATTTTCCTTCGCCAAAGACTGAAATCCCTGATACACACGTTTTTTAAAAGACGCTTCCTCCTGCTCCATACGGTCCGGCTTTCCATCCGTCCGAGCTTCAACCCGGCTGATACCTTCTTCTGGAGAAAGATCGAGATAAAAAGTAACATCTGGAGAAACATTCTGCACCGCTGCTTCATTCCACTCCGTAACAAGATTTCCAAGATTCCGTCCGTATCCCTGATAAGCGATCGAGGAATCCAGAAAGCGGTCCGAAATAACGATGAAGCCCTTCTGAAGCGATGGAAGAATCAACTCACGAACATGCTCCGCACGTGCGGCGGCATACAGCAGCGCCTCCGTAATTTCAGACATTCCAGCATTCGAGGGATCCAGGAGGATATCCCGGATCTGTTCTCCGATCGGTGTTCCTCCGGGTTCCCTCGTAAATACAACGGTGTAGCCCTTCCGCTCTAAATAATCTCTGAGATACCGGCTCTGTGTCGTCTTCCCGGCGCCGTCCATACCTTCAAATGTTATGAAAAAACCATCCATATATGTATCACAGTTCTATTTTTTCTTAAATGCAGAAGACGCAAGATTGCGTATCAATAATAAAAAGATATACGCAAGCGGCATGCAGATCATCACCGCAAAAATAATTTTCAGGATGATCACTGGATGCTCCCTCCCTTGTCCTCCGGTTCTACCTGTATAAAGCAAAAGAAGTATATCATAAATTAGAAAATAATGGAATATTTCTTACTGGCCGGATCGTGTAAAAATAAGACCAATAATAGGCGAATACGTTGAAAAAGCAGAATAAAAAGTAAGAACATATAAAAGAAATAAAAAGAAAATCTCCAGACAGGCGTAAATATGTTTTAAAAATAAAAAAGGCCCGTTCCGCAGATATACGGAACAGACCGTTTCTTCGAACCGGCAACGCCCTAATTTCCCAGGCAGTCGCCCGCCAAGTATCTTCGGCGCGGAAGAGCTTAACTTCTGTGTTCGGGATGGGTACAGGTGGATCCTCTTCGCTATTGTCACCGGATTCGGTTTTGAAAGTACATTCC
>JAQXNW010000074.1 GCA_029098205.1 Eubacteriales bacterium
GTCATCATCCGTCCGGCGTATACGCTGGGCGGAACCGGAGGCGGCATTGCGAACAACGAGGAAGAACTGATCGAGCACTGCACGATGGGAATCGAGAAGAGCGCCATCGGACAGGTTCTCGTAGAGAAATCCATCGCCGGATGGAAGGAAATCGAGCTTGAAGTTATGCGGGATTCGAAGGATAACTGCATCATCGTCTGCTCGATGGAAAACTTAGACCCGGTCGGCATTCATACCGGAGACAGCATCGTTGTCGCGCCGACGCAGACCTTGAACGACCGGCAGTATCAGATGCTGAGAGACGCGTCGCTGAAGATCATCCGCGCGCTGAAGATTGAGGGCGGATGCAACGTACAGCTGGCTTTGAACCCGGACAAAGACGAATATTATATCATCGAGGTAAACCCGCGTGTGAGCCGTTCTTCCGCACTCGCTTCGAAAGCGGCGGGGTACCCGATTGCCAAGCTCGCGGCGAAAATCGCGATCGGTTATACGCTGGATGAGCTCCAGAATTATGTTACTGAATCTTCGAGCGCCTGTTTTGAGCCGATGCTGGACTACTGCGTTGTGAAATTCCCGAAGTGGCCGTTTAATAAGTTCCGCACGGCGTCCCGCCGTCTGGGAACGCAGATGAAAGCGACCGGCGAGATCATGGCGATTGACCGGAATTTCGACAGCGCTTTGATGAAGGGCATCGATTCTCTGGAAATTGAAGGAGACGGACTGAATATTCCGTTCATCCAGGCTCTTTCGGATGAACGCCTGATGAAGAAGCTCCGCAATCAGGATGACGAACGTCTTTTCTGCATCGCGGAGGCGTTCCGGCGCGGCATCGCGACGGTGGAATCGATTCACGAGGAAACGAAGATTGACAATTGGTTCCTGAATAAGATCATGGGATTGATTGAACTCGAGAAGCGTCTTCAGACAGAAGAAGTGACGGCGGATCTCGTTCGGGAAGCCGAAAGCCGCGGCATGTCGGATTCCGAAATCCTGAAGCTGACCGGTATTCCGAGCGATGTGCTGAAGGACATCCGGCTGTATCATAATATCTTTGCCGTTTACAAGATGGTAGATACCTGCGCCGGAGAATTCCGCGCGGCTACGCCGTATTACTATGAAAGCTTCGGCGGAGCGAATGAGAGCGTCCGCTCTGAAAAGGAAAAGGTTCTGGTTGTCGGTTCCGGCCCGATCCGGATCGGTCAAGGTATTGAATTTGACTACTGCTGCGTGCAGGGTGTCTGGGCGCTCCGCGAGCTGGGTTACGAATCGATTATTATCAATAATAACCCGGAGACCGTCAGCACAGACTTTGACACTTCCGACAAGCTGTATTTCGACCCGCTTCATATCGATGACGTCATGAACGTAATCCGCCACGAACGTCCGGATGGAGTCATCCTCCAGTTCGGCGGACAGACGTCTCTGAACCTTGCGGCCAAGCTTGCCGCGCGCTCCGTAAAAATTCTCGGAACGCAGAATAAGTACATCGATTACGCGGAGGACCGTGAAAAATTCACAGAGCTGATGCACGATCTCGATATCGTAACGCCGAAAGGATATGCGGTACGGACGCATGACGAGGCATTTAATGCGGTCCGGGATCTTGGATATCCGGTTATGGTGCGTCCTTCCTTCGTAATCGGCGGCCGCGCGATGCAGGTCGTTTATAACGATGAGGAACTGAATACATACCTGAAAGAAGCGGTACGGATGTCACATGAGCATCCGGTGCTGATCGACCAGTACATCGAAGGAAAGGAAATGGATGTCGACGCGATTGCGGATGGCGAGGATGTCCTGATTCCTGGAATCATGGAGCATTTCGAACGCACCGGCGTTCATTCCGGAGACAGCTGCACGTCGTATCCGCCATATGATTTCCCGCAGGAGCTGATCGATGAGCTTGTGGAAACGACCGGAAAGATCACGAAGGCGCTTCATATCGTCGGTCTTGTGAACGTACAGTACGCATGGGACGGAAAGACGCTGTATGTGATTGAAGTAAATCCGAGAGCGTCCCGCACGGTGCCGATTCTGAGCAAGGTTACGAAGGTTCCGATGGTGAAAATCGCGGTCATGGTCATGACCGGAAAGAAGCTTCGGGATATGGAATGGGGAACCGGACTTTATCCGAAGAAGGATTATTATGCGGTGAAGGTTCCTGTTTTCTCGGATTCCAAGCTGACGGATGTCGACGTCGCGGTCGGTCCGGAGATGAAATCGACAGGCGAGGTTCTTGGCATCGACCCGGATCTTGACGTTGCGATTTACAAAGGATTCCTCGGCGCGGGCGGAAAGATTCCGACTAAAGGAAAGGTTTTTGTCAGTCTCAAAGATCACGACAAAAATCCGGAATCTGCGGAAATCGTCCGGAAATATCAGGATCTTGGATTCAGCATTTACGGATCGAAGGGAACTTCGGAGTATCTGAGAGAGTACGGCGTGGATGCGGTGTATATGTCGTTTGAGGATGTAATGCCTGAGATTGAGAAGGAGGATATGTTCCTGATCAATACGCCGAAGGCAATGAATATGGTGGAAACCGATACGTTCCCGCTTCGCCGTGCGGCGATTGAGCGGAATCTCCCGGTTCTTACCTGCATGGACACGGCGAGAATCTTCGCAACGGCGATCGAGCTGAAGCAGAAGGGCGTCGAGCCGGATTACAATCCGCTGTAGGGCGGCGGACAAAGCCTGAAGCGGTGCGGAGAGAACCGGAGATTACAGGCTCCGGAGAAGAAAATCGCTTCCTTTAGAAAAAATAATTGAAAATGGCAATTGAAAAATCCGATGCATCAGAGATGATCTGGCGCATCGGATTTTTTATTCATTCGATTGTTTTCTGCGATTGGCTGCTTCAGAGGATTCGCCCGGTTATTTCCAGAGATTTTCATTCGGCTATTTCAGAGGATTCGGCTTTCCGCATGTTGTGCATGCGGCCTGGATAAACGCTTTCATCGGCGGCGTCGGACGGTACTGGCTGCTGATCGCGATGCCGAGCGTCCGATGGAGATCCTCCTTGAAATTTTTTACGATGACATTCGGATGACTTCCGTTCGCGGTGAAAGCAAACGCTTCGAACCCGGACATGATGGTAACTCCCAGATGATTTGAAACCAGACTGAGAGAGGCGGTCTCGCTGTTTACACGGAATTTTACATTCGGAGTGACGCTGACAGTATCGGTCAGTGTGCTGAAGATATCGTCGTACTCTGTGGACGGCAGAATGAAATCAGTGCCGTTCAGAAGCGAAGCCGGGACCTTGTCATACTGATCGAGGGGATGCTCTTTCGGAATGATCAGACGGATCGGATCTTCAAAGAGCGGGAAAAAACGGATTTTCGATCCCTTGGGGATCCGTCCTGTCGTAAATCCGATATCGATGGCTCCGTCGCGGATCCGGTCCAGGACCTCGCGGTAGGTGTACTCATTTATGGAGATATCAATATTCGAGTATGCGGTCGTGAAATTAAAGACGACGCTGGGAACAAAGTTCTGCAGCATACTGCAGATGGAGCCGAGCCGGAGGCTTCCGGAGAGAAGTCCGTTGATTGAATGCACCGCGTCGCTGACGATTTCTTCATCCCGAACAACCTGAGAACAGTATTCCAGCATCTTGCGACCGTTTTCCGTCAAAGTGCACCGGTCGTGGTTCCGGTTGAAAAGAGGGAATCCGAACCGCTCCTCCAGAGAGATGATGTTATGGCTGATGGCAGGCAGAGAATAACCGAGGACATCCGCGGCTTTTGTGAGGCTCTGAAGCTCCGCGTCTTTCATGAACACTGTATATTTTGTGATCGACAACTGGTCTTCCTCCTTTTCGCACTGAATCCTTTATTTATTACGCCTATTTTACGAAAAAATCAGAATTATTAAAAGTTATTTCCACATTCAAAATTATGAATTAGACCATTCATTGTTTTTTTGAAAAAACATATACCGGATCCGGATAAGAAACTAGCAAGATTGAATTTATCCCAGATTCAGATAGTGATCCGGCTGCGCGGCGCTGCCGGGATGGATAAAAATTTGTATGGATGAATAAAGAATTCTTTTATGGAATAATGCCTATAACATTTCGTCGCTTTTGTTCTGAATTATCAGAAAAGTATAATGTCTGCAACGAAAGATTTGAAGGAATATTTATCTTATTTTGATACAATAAAAAACATAAATGTTCCGGAAAATCGAATCTGACCTTCTGAAAATTCTGCATGAAAGGAACGCGCACATCGCTCTGTCCGATGTAAAGCGTGATGCAGGCGAAGTACGTGCGTGAGGAGAAAGAGGATTGCACAGCCAGCCTCTGGGGGGTAGTTCTCCTGTTTTACGGAATGCATTTTTTTCAGAATCGCTATTATTCATTGCTGTTTCTGATAAGGAGGATAAAATGGCTGAAACAAAGCGAGAGGATTGGACCAGTCGATTTGGTGCAATCATGTCGATGGCGGGTATGGCCGTTGGCTTAGGAAATGTATGGAGATTTCCTTATCTGGTGGGGCAGTACGGAGGAGGCGCTTTCGTATTTGCTTATCTGATTTCTTTGATTGTCTGTGTTATTCCGCTATGTCTGGTGGAGGCTTCGCTGGGCAAGGGCATGCAGGCCGGAGAGCTTGACACCTGGACGAAAATCACCCATAGCTCCAAGGTCGGAAAGACGATCGGAAGTATTTTTTCCCTCGGTTATTCGACAATGAATTTCTACTTCATGTTCGTTCTTGCGGGATCCATTTATTTCATGTACACATTTGCGACAAACAAGAAAGCGACCATGGCGCCGGAAAAGATCTATCAGGACATGAACGACAATCATCTGACAGCGCTGGTTGTGATCACAATTCTTGTTACGCTCCTTACATTCTTTGTTCTGTGGAAAGGAATCGTAAGCGGAATCGAAAGCATCAGCAAGGTCATGATGCCGGCCATCGTTGTTATTTTCGCGATAATCATCATCTTCTGCGCGATTCTTACACCGAACATCGTCGATGGATATAACTTCTATTTGGAACCGGACTGGTCGGTTCTTAAGCATCTCAGTGTATGGAAGGCTGCGGCCGGGCAGGCGTTTTTCTCCATCGGAGTCGGTCCCGGATGCGTGCTGGTTTACGGTTCTCATATCAAGAGAAACGAAGATGTTACCATGAGCATGATTACGGTCTGCATGGTGGATACAACGATCGCGCTTCTCGCGGGCTTCGCGATTATCCCGACCTGTGTGGCGCTTGGAATTGACCCGCAGTCCGGTTCCGGCCTGATCTTCATCGTGCTTCCGAAGGCGCTTTCCCAGATTCCGTTCGGAAATGTGTTCGGAATCCTTGCGATGCTTGCGATTTTCTTTGCCGGAATCACTTCCGCGATCGCACAGGCAGAGGTTGCGATTACATCGTTCTCCGACGGACTCAAGATGAACCGGAATAAGGTTACCTTCTCGCTTTGCCTTCTGACGCTTGTCTTCGCAGTTATCTGCGCGGTGAATACCAGCCAGTTTGATTTCTGGAACAACTTCTCCGGAAACTACGTATTTATCGTTAGCGCCGGCATCGGAGCGATCGGATTCAACTATGTGTACGGAACGAAGAAGATCCGCACCGAGTTCATGAACCCTGGAAGTGATATCCAGATCGGCGGATGGTTTGACAAGTGGGTGCAGTTCGTTGCCTGCCCGATCGCGCTGATTATTACAGCAGACAGCCTGTACCCTTTCCTTCCGTAAAGGAATACTCGAAAGGCGCATCGGGAGAACCGATGCGGCTCAATCTTAACTAAGAAGAAAATCAAGGAGGAGATTATGCATACAGGGACAATCGTTATGTTGATATTCATACTGGTCGTAGTGTTCGGAGGGACCTTTTTCTTGGTTGGAAAAACAGTATCCAACGGCGAGAAAAAGAAAAATGCCGTCGGAGCGCCGGATGCGCCGGAGAATGCAGGAAACGGTCAGTAAAAATATTGTAATGAAAAATAACAGATTCTTACTATGCAGGAAGCGGAGTGAAATAACGTAGGTGCAGCCAAAGAATGATAGCTGCGGATAGGTCCGCCGGATGCACAGATGGGGTCCGGATTATATAATGATGAAAATACGCGACAGAGTTTCTTTCTGCCGCGTATTTTTTTATGGAAAGAAGCAAGTGCATTTACAAGCAGACAATTTATGATTCCAGGCACAGGAAGACGCTTCAATAAAACGTGTAAACGCGTATTTTATAGAAATGCAGAGGCGCTTTCGTTTTGTTTATGACAAAGATTAACGAGAGTATGTACGGAAAACCGTTTAATTTGAAAATGCGCGGAATATCAACGAATACAAAAGATCAGCCGCTGAATTTTCAGAAATTTACAAATAATATTCTTCTCGTGAATTTCTGTCATTCATTAGATTTGCTTCCGTCCGGGGAATCGAGGCCATAGAATTTAATCAGCAAAAGAAATTGACGCATCCGAATGCTGTATCTGTCAGATCGGAAAACAAGCCGGATTGAGATGCGGTTGGAAAGGAGAAGCCAGAATGAGCGATTTTAAAATGCGGTTTAAGGATCGATCCTACGGATATATGGATCACACAAACGACGGAATTTTTGTCCGGAACATTCCGAACCAGCAGGTCGGCGGGTATGCGATCGGCATCGTCTATATCGAAAATGTCAGCTATCCGTTTCTTCCGGGACTTGCAATCGGAACGGACGGCGGATTCGCGATTCTGATGAACGCGCTTCCGAAAGAATACGTGCATTTGTATCAACTTGTAAAAGACGGAAAATGGGACGAAGCTAGAGAATACAACATGAGCATGGCTTCGCTCTATACCGCGATGGAAGCGGAACCGTACCCGGGTCCGGTAAAAACGATGATGCGGATTCTGGGCGTGCCGGGCGGATATGTACGGAAGCCGCTTGTACAGACATCGAAGGAGCTGACGGAGTCGATGACGGAGGAGCTGCGTAAGCTTGGAAAAATCAAATAGTTCGATTCGTTTGATTTGAAAGAGGAAGGGCGCGTGCTGCAGGAGCTTGGTCTCGGCGGGGCGCGCTTTTTCCCGCCTCGGACAAAGAAAAAGCGGACGCTGTATTTTTATATTTGATATTTTTATAAGGAGTCTTATGCCGAATGCTATGAAAGAAGACATTCGATCCAGCATTGAAGGAATATTGAAAAATGAGCAGTTTAAGATGGATACACAGTACTTCTGCGAAATCCCTGCGGAAAATCAAAATCCGGAACTGATGAAAGCGTGCGAGTCTTACCTCAGGGAAGCTGAAAATCCCGGGAAGGACCGGGGAAAAGTGAAGCAGAGACTGATTGCAGCGTTAGAAGAAGAAGGAAGAAAAGAATCAGAAAACAATCGAACAGAAGCGGAAAATTCCTTGAATATACAGATGGAGATTGGTAAGATTCTAAGGAACAAAGACCTGCTGTAGCGCCTTTCAAGGGAGCTTAGAACAGTGGCAATAAAAAACAAGAAAAAATAAAAATAGTTCTTGACAATAAGAATAGAGAAGCGTATTATATTAACTGTTCGCTAGAGAGCGGGCGCCGCGGAAGCGGCTGAACCTAGAAAAATCCATAGATTAGGAAACTAGTCGTCAAAGAGTTTCTCATTCAAGAGGAACAAAAAGACGAACACCATCAAGTAGATGGGTTCTTAGA
>JAQXNW010000075.1 GCA_029098205.1 Eubacteriales bacterium
TTCATCCCGGAAATAATCCACAAGATACCGGATCATCCGCCGGACAAGCGGAGGCGCGGTATCCATCGAATCCAGATAAATTCCCTCTGTAATATACTGAGGAGGATTAAACGGACGAATCACCGCTTCTTTCACGCGGTCCTGCGTCGTATGAAGATTCGTCACCACAATGCCGAACCCATGCTCCGCCATCGCAAATGCCGTATTTGTCTCTACCGTCGTATATTTAATATCCGGTTCAACGCCAAATTTCTCAAGAATTCCCATCGCGTCCGGATCCCGTCCGTAGGCAGGCATAATTAAAGGCTGGTTCTCCAGCTCTTCAGGCGCAATTTTTTCTTTTCTTGCCAGAGGATGCTCCGAAGGCAGAACACAGACCATCTGATCGTCCATCAAAGGGATCCATTCATACCGGTTGTTTTTCTGAAAACTGCAGATGCAGAAGTCAACCTCATCCTTCTCCAGCATCTCGTCCAGCTGCTGCTGCTGTCCCTCCCGGATCTTAATCGATACATCCGGAAATTCTTTCTGAAAACGCTGAATAATTTTCGGAAGAAGCCGGATCGCGATGCCGCTGAAAGCGCCGATCTTCACTTCTCCGTTTATTTCCTTGCGGAGCTCAAAAGCCTGATTCTCCAGCGTCTGATTCACACGAATCAGTTCACGGAGAATCGGAATGATCTTTTCTCCGTTGCTTGTCAAAGATATCCCTGAATGCCCTCTTCGAATAACCGGAAAACCAAGCTCGTTCTCCACTGAATCTACATTATAGCTTACTCCAGCTGTTGTATATCCAAGCTTCGCAGCCGCCGCCGAAAGGCTGCCGCAATCGATCGCTTCCAGTAAAATTCTGCATTTATCAATATCCATGCGCGAGCTCCTTTCTATACTGATGCGTAACGGCGTTAAGATTTTCTTAAATAAGGATACTTTTATTACCTGAAATAGTCAATAGAAAAGCCGAAAAAACAGTTTTCTCCGGCTCACAGAAGAACGCTTTCTCCCATAAAAAAAGCGGTGCCATAGGCACCGCCCACATAATCGTTTCCCATGCAGGTTTCCCTGCAGAACAACCTGCAAAAAACTTATGTTTCGCTGAATTACTTCTCAGCCATTGCTTTCTTGTAGTCAGCAACGAACTCCGGATCCGCATAGTCGAATCTCTGAAGCGGCTGCTTAACAACCAGTGTACCAGTTCCTTCTGCGCAGAGTACAGGCTCTTTCAGTACGTTCGCAGCGGAAAGCTCGCACTCCGGATCTCTTGCATCTTCCAGATACTTGTAAGCTTCGAATTTGCAAGTCAGGTGAGACTTTCCAGCCTCGATGATCTCACCGGTGTACTCCATGAAGTCACCAGCATATACCGGAGCTGTGTAACGAACATTGCTGTAGCCCAGGAACAGGGACTCATCTCCGAACAGTCTGATCGCAAGCTCTGTGCCTACATCTCCCCAAACTGTAACGATGTGAGCACCTTCAACGAGCTCTCCAGCATAATGAGCGTCCGAAGCGGACATGTGCATTTTCAGCGAAACTTTTCTACCGATCATTGGTAAATCCTCCTTGATTCTTTTCAAATGCTTTATTAACATCTGTAGGTTCATTATAACATGAATCTAAATTCTAACAATAATAAAATCTCTATAAGCAGATTCAGAAATGCTATATACAATATTCAGTATATGTAATCATCTCTGTCTGAAGAACTGCAAAGTACTTCAATACTTTCCCATTTTAGAAAGGAGCAGCTCCCAAAAAGGGAACTGCTCGATTATCTGAATATAATTCAGCGGGGTACACAATCTCAGATTTATACTTCCTGGCTCTTCTTATAAGCTCTGATCTTCTCTGTAACAGCCGGTACGACTTTCTTCAGGTCTCCGACAACGCCAAGGTCCGCCAGCTGCATCATCGGGCAGCTCTCGTCCTTATTGATGGCGATGATGTACTCAGAATCCTCCATACCTGCAAGATGCTGGATCGCACCGGAAATTCCGCATGCCATGTAGAGATCCGGACGAACGGTCTTTCCTGTCTGTCCAACCTGACGAGCCTTCTCGATCCAGCCGCTGTCGACGCCGATACGGGACGAAGAAACTTCTCCGCCGTTGAATTCCTTCGCAAGTTCACGGAGCGGCTCATATCCTTCCGGACCGCCGACACCGCGTCCTCCGGAAATCAGAACCTTCGCGTTTGTGATATCAACCGGCTTCTCTTCATTCTGAACAACTTCCAGAATTTCAACGTTCATATCCGCTTCAGAAATGCCTGCGTCGAATTTTTCAATTGTGCCGGTCGCTCCCGGATTTCTCTTAGGAAGCGGCATAACGCCCGGACGGACTGTCGCCATCTGCGGACGATACTTCCGAATCAGAATCGTCGCCATGATATTTCCGCCGAAAGCCGGACGAGTCATGCGGAGAAGACCCTTATCCTCTGTATCGCTCTTGTCAATGGCAAGACCTGTGCAGTCCGCGGTAAGACCTGTGTGTACTCTTCCTGCAACACGTGGCGCAATGTCACGTCCGATCGAGGACGCTCCGAACAGAACGATGTTCGGGTCTTTCGCCTTAATCAGATTGTAAACTGCCTTCGCATACGGCTCTGTCGTATACTCTTTCAGAACCGGATTGTCGATCAGAATAACATGCTTTGCACCATATTCAAAGCATTCCTTCGCCTGATCTTCAATTTTGTCTCCCAGGAGAACCGCATATACTTCCTGGCCGAGATCCTGCGCCAGCTCGTTCGCGATTCCGATCAGTTCCATGGTGACCTTCTGAACAACGCCGTCGCGCTGCTCAGCGATTACATAAATATCTTTACTCATCTTCTGTGCCCTCCCATGTTAAATCAGATGTCTTTCGACCAGTTTAGCTACAATCGCATCCGCAGCCTGCTCCGGTGTAAGATCCGTCAGAACTTCACCAGCCGCTCTGGCCTGTTTCGTGAAAGACTTGACAACATTTGTCGGGGAACCCTTGATTCCGATCCAGTCCGGATTCAGCTTATCCTTAAGATCGTCAAATCCGATGACCTTCACTTCCGAATTGTATGCGTCAACCAGCTTGCCGACGTTCATGTATCTCGGCTCTCTGAGCTCCTGGATCGCAGTGATCAGGCACGGAAGCTGAACCTTCAGCACGTGCGCCTTATCTTCGAACTGTCTCTTAACGATAATGCTCTTTCCGTCTTCACCGAGCTTCAGATCTTCCGCATAGGAAACCTGCGGAATATGGAGCTGCTCCGCAATCTGCGGACCAACCTGCGCGGTATCTCCGTCGATCGCCTGACGACCGGTGATAACCAGATCAAATCCGATCTCTTTCAGAGCAGCCGCGATGATCGTCGCCGTTGCGTACGTATCCGATCCTCCGAATTCTCTTCCGGAAACCAGATATGCGTCATCCGCTCCCATCGCGAGCGCTTCGCGAAGAGCAACGTCCGCCTGCGGCGGTCCCATGGAAACGACCGAAACGGTCGTGCCATCATTCAGTTTCTCACGGATCTGAAGCGCCGCTTCCAGTCCAGACTTGTCGTCACGGTTGATGATGCTGGGAACACCGTCTCTGATCAGAGTATTGGTTTTCGGATCGAGCTTTACCTCGGCGGTATCCGGCACCTGTTTAATGCAAACCAAAATTTTCATTGTATTCTGCCCTCCCGTTTACTTCAACTTCGCGCCGGAAATAATCATCTTCATGACTTCCGATGTGCCTTCGTAGATCTCAGTGATCTTAGCATCACGCATCGCTCTTTCAACAGGATATTCACGGCAATAGCCATATCCGCCCATCATCTGTACCGCGTAACGTGTTACCTGGTTCGCTACATCCGAAGCGAAGAGCTTCGCTTCTGCAGCCTTCACCGCAATATTCTCACCATTATCCGCAGCAACCGCAGCTCTTCTTACCATCATTCTAGCTGCTTCGATCTTCGTCTGCATCTCGGCGATCTGGAACTGCGTGTTCTGGAACTTCGTGATCGGCTTTCCGAACTGCTTTCTTTCCTTCGCGTATTCAATCGCGTTGTCAAGAGCACCCTGTGCAAGACCAACCGACTGCGCCGCGATTCCGATACGTCCGTTGTTCAGAGCGTTCATGGCGATCTTAAATCCGCCGTTCAGCTTGCCAAGGATTCTGTCCTTCGGAACTCTGACGTTATCATAAGAAACGATGCAGTTCGAAGCCGCGCGGATACCCATTCTCTCGATGTTATCCGAAATATCGATTCCCGGCATCTCTTTCAGATCAACGATGAATGCGGTGAGGCCCTTAGAAGCCGGAACAGAACGATCCGTAAGCGCGAATACGACGCATGTGTCCGCGAAACCGGAGTTCGTCGTGAAAATCTTGGATCCTGTGATCACATAATCATCGCCGTCTTCAACTGCGACTGTCTGCGCACCCTGTACATCAGAACCCGCTCCCGGCTCTGTAAGACCGAAGCATCCGATCTTGGATCCGTCAACGAGCGGACGCAGGAATTTCTGCTTCTGCTCTTCAGTTCCGTAGCTGTTGATGCAGCTGCAGCAAAGAGACGTATGTACGGAAATCGTGATTCCTGTACTTCCGTCAACCTTGGATACCTCTTCCATACACTGCGTGTATGCAAGCTCATCGGCACCCTGTCCGCCATACTCCTTGGAATAAGGGATTCCGAAGAATCCGTATCTCTGCATTTTCTGCAGAAGTTCCATATCGTACTGTTCTGCCTCATCCATATCTTTCGCAATCGGAGCAATCTCAGTTTCCGCGAAGTTGCGGAAAAGCGTCTCCATAAGCTGATGAGGCTTATCCAATGTGAAATCCATATGTACCTCCTACTGAATTAAAATTTACTGGCTGGCAGAACTGCCGGACAGTAAAAATCAAATCAATTGACGGAAATATTATATCCTATGGAATGATCATATGCAATATAACAGGGGTCTAAAAATCTCTTAAAGCACGTTCAAAAATACAATTCGATCTATTCAAAAATCGCATGCATTCAGGAAAGCTCCACTCAATATTCACGCCTATATTCACGTTTAGTCCCGTGAAATACAGGCTTCCCTGACCCTGTCTTCCAGATCCTTTACTTCCTCCAGAAATTCCCTGGATGACGTCCGGAGCGCGCCGTGCCCTAGCGCAATCTGCTGAATCTGCGCATCGGAAGACACGACCCGCACTCTCCGGTTCTTCGGAATTACACCGCTGAGACGCTCGATATAACTGTCCGCCGTTTCATTTTCTCCAGTGAAAACAACGTCGACATTATGAATGCGTTCCTTCATGCCCTGTCCGCCTTTGACTTTATAGGCGTCAAAGATCACTTTCACTTCTTCTCCGCTGATCCCGGCGTAGTTGCACAGAATTTCAACCAAACGGGCTCTGGCCGCGCCGTAATCATCGGAAGAAAGCTCCCGGAGCTCGTCCCAATCATAGATCACGTTATAGCCGTCCACAAGAAGAATCTCCGGAGCCTCCTGATCGGAAAGATTCCGCCGCTTCCCATTCCTGCTCCTGCTTTCACGGAGCTTCTGCTCTTCGGCAGCCTCACTGCTTCTTCCGGTTTTCCGGACATTTCTTCTCCGCGGATCCGTCTTTCCATACGTCCGCTCAAAGATTTCCTTAAGTTCTTTGTCCGTCACAAGTTTTTCACGGTACGATTCCGCTCTCCTCCGAAGCGCGTCCGGATCCACCCTGCCTTCGTCTGCGTTTTTCTCTGAAAGCGCCGAAGGAAGATCCATTCTCTCATAGGCTTCCTTCCATGGAACGATCACAGAGCTCCCTTTTTCCGTAAAAACAGAATCCGGAAGGTGATCCGTATCTCGGAGCGGGTCATATCCCGATTCCCGGATTACCTCTTCCTGATTATGACAAAGATCATAGCCGCTGATCCAGCTCTCCAGAGTTCCCTGCCCCTTCGTGTAATTCCGGAGCTCCTGCCCGTAGCCCATAAGCTCCAAAGCCGGCACCCGCCCGGTCAGAACCGATTTTCCGCCTGCAAGCTCCGGTTCTCCGAATTCGCCGCCCATGCGCCGGATATCCGTCATCAGCCGCCCTGTTGATGCGACAGGCACATTCGCCCGAAAAGAAAGCCAGGGCTCCAGAAGCACGGATTCTCCCTGCATCAGCCCCGCTCGAACCGCTCTGTACACTGCTTCCCGAAAATCTCCGCCGGAAGTATGTTTTTTGCTGGCTTTTCCGGAAGCCAGCGTTATTTTCATATCCGTAATCGGTGCTCCGGTCAAGACGCCCGGGTGCACACATTCCTGAAGGTGCGTAAGGATTAGGCGCTGCCAATTTCGATCCAGGTCATCTTCCCGGGCAGATGTATCGAAAAACAGACCGCTTCCTCTTTCCCCCGGTTCCAGAATGAGATGCACCTCCGCGTAATGCCGGAGAGGCTCGAAATGCGCGGCCCCCTCCGCGGTGCGCGTAATGGTTTCCCGATAAAGGACCGCCGGATCTCCGAAGGAAATCTCCATTCCATATCTTTTTCGAAGAAGATCAGTCAGCACTTCCAGCTGCACATCTCCCATACCATGAATCACACATTCGGAGCGCTCCGGATCCCACCTTACGCTGAGCTCCGAAGCCTCTTCACCAAGATCCGCGAGCGCAGTATAAAGTTCTTGATCGCTGGCATTCTCCACATGCACGGAGTACTGCAGGTACGGCTCTTCTATCTCTTTTCTGCGTTTCTCCTCTCTTCCGATAGATCCGCCGCTTCGGATTTTCGAAAGGCCGGTGACGGCCGCGATTTCCCCTCGGACCGCTTCCTTCCGAAGCGCATAGCGGTTTCCGGAGTACATCCGGATTTGATTGATCTTCTCTTCCCCGTCTTCAAAGGGCACCCGTTCCTTAACATGAAGAATCCCCGAGGTAACTCTTAAAAATGCCAATCGCTCTCCCCGCTCGTCCCTTCCGATTTTATAGCAGTACGCCGCCAAAGATTCGTCCTTCGGATCAATCCGCCCTTCCTCCGGATCCGGAAAAAAACGCCCCATTCCGGAAAGAAGCGCATCCGTTCCTTCCTCCCGGAGAGCAGATCCGAACCAGCACGGGAAGATATCTCGCTTCCCGACCGCATGTGCAATTTCACTGTCCTCAGGTTCTTTTCCGGAAAGAACCGTTTCCAGAAGCTCCGGGCTTGCCAATGTTACATCATCCAGAAAAGCCTCTGAGAATTCTTCCGAAAAGTCAATCACGCGGGAAGAAAGACGTTTCTTAAGTATATCCATGACCTCCGGCTTTTTCCGAACAGAAAGATCCATCTTATTCACAAAAACCGCTGTCGGCACTTCATACTCCTTAAGGAGATTCCAAAGCGTCACAGTATGCGCCTGAACTCCGTCATTTGCGCTGATTAAAAGAACCGCGCCGTCCAGCACAGGAATCGTCCGCTCTGCCTCCGCAATGAAGTCAGCATGCCCCGGCGTATCCAATATTGTAAAATCCGCGTTTTCCCATTGGAATCTGGCCTGACTGGAAAAAATGGTGATTCCGCGGTTTCTCTCCATCGGATCTGTATCCAGATACGAATTTCCATGATCCACCCGGCCGATTTTCCGAAGCAGCCCGGCCAAGTGGAGCATGGATTCCGCCAACGTGGTTTTTCCAGCATCCACATGCGCAAAAATACCGATCACCAATTTTTTCATAGACTGTTTTCCCCCTCTGAAATTCGGCGTCCTCACTTACGGATATTCCATGCATAAACTCCAAGCCTAACTGCACAGCCCCCGGACATTCACTGCACGAACCCTTTTACGCTTTATTATACCAGATCATCACGGAAACGAAAAAATCCGCCCCTTTTTCGCAGGATCCTGCGAAAAAGGGGCGGATAAATTCATCCTTATAAAATTTTAATCAGATCAGATTCGTATATCCCATCAAATATTCATCGACTTCCTTTGCACAGCTTCGGCCTTCGCTGATGGCGTGAACCACAAGAGAGGCTCCCCTGTGCGCGTCACCGCAGCTGAAGATTTTCTCACTTCCGGTCTGGAAGCTTCCATCTTTTGTCGCAACGCTTCCTCTCGCCGTCGCTTCTACTCCGAAAGCCTTGAAAAGACCAGGATCACATCCGGAAAATCCGGTCGCGAGAAGCAGAAGATCACACGGCATCGTCTCTTCGCTTCCGGGAATTTCAACCATGTTCAACTTCCCGGACGAAGTTTTTTCCGGATTCGAACGGATTGTAACCACCGATTGAATATGTCCTTCTTCATCATGAAGAATTTTCTTTACCTTTGTCTGGTAAATCCGGGGATCTTCCCCATATACGCCGATCGATTCCTCTTGCCCGTAATCCGTTTTCTCGACGTTCGCATGCTCCGGCCATGGATTCTCCGGAGTCCGTTCCTTCGGAAGACGAGGCTTACGTACAAGCTGATGCACCGACGCCGCACCTAGACGGACGCAGGTGCCGACGCAGTCATTTCCAGTGTCGCCGCCGCCGATGATGATAACATTCTTCCCGCGGACAGAAGACGCAGCCTTTGACTTGCTTCCTGCGTCCCCATCACTTTCCGCTTGGAGAAGTTCCTTTGTCACATCCGTAAGGAAATCGACCGCGAACCGAACCCCTTCCGCATTCCGTCCTTCCACATCCAGATCTCTCGGTTTTTCCGCACCGCAGCAAAGCACAACCGCGTCAAAATCCTGCTCCAATTTTTTCGCTTCCGAAGATTTGGCAATCCCGCTGCTCAGCCGGAATTCAATGCCTTCCTCTTCCAGAAGCCGAATTCTCCGAAGAACGATTTTTTTATCCAGCTTCATATTGGGTATGCCATACATCAGAAGCCCGCCAGGCCGGTCTGCCTTCTCAAAAACAGTCACCAAATGCCCGCGCTGGTTCAGTCTGTCCGCGCAGGCAAGCCCGGCAGGACCGGATCCAATCACGGCCACTTTTTTCCCACTCCGGCTGGAAGGAATCCGCGCCCGGATCTGCCCGTTCTTAAATCCTTCCTCAACAATCGCGAGTTCATTTTCGCGAATCGAAACCGGTTCTCCGTACAGTCCTTCTGTACATGCCGACTCGCAAAGCGCCGGGCAGACTCTTCCGGTAAACTCCGGGAACGGGTTTGTTTTAAGAAGACGCGCCAAAGCCTGATTCCAGTTTTCGTTCCAGATCTCATCATTCCATTCCGGAATCAGATTATGAAGCGGACAGCCTGTATAGGCCCCCGTCAGCTTCATCCCTGTCTGGCAGAACGGAAGGCCGCAGTTCATGCACCTTCCTCCCTGAATCATCCGTGCCGCCTTATCCATCTGGCCATGGAATTCCCGGAAATTTCCGATCCGTTTATCCACACTCTCACAGGGATTCATTTTTCTGCTGTAATCTAAGAACCCAGTGCTCTTTCCCATGATCGTACTCCTCCCTGTCTTATGCTCTTCCCGCAGCCTGACTTTGGCTATGGCGGGCATCATTCATGATTCGCTCATATTCATACGGAACGATTTTACGGAAGGCACGAAGATACCGGTCAAAATCCGCCAGGATTTTCTCTGCCTGCTTCGATCCGGTCGCCTGATAATGCTCCTCCAGCATAGCGTGAATCTTTTCCTTATCCTCTTCCTCATGAATCTCGTACATGCCGGCTAACGCCTTGTTCATGCGGAGATAGAGATCCATCTTTTCATCCAGAACGTATGCGATGCCGCCGCTCATTCCGGCTGCGAAGTTCTTCCCTACTTCTCCGATCACGAGAACGCGTCCTCCTGTCATGTATTCGCATCCATGATCGCCGACGCCTTCGACAACCGCCTCCGCGCCGGAATTCCGGACGCAGAAACGTTCTCCCGCTTTGCCGCAGATAAAAGCTTTTCCGGAGGTGGCTCCATAAAGCGCTACATTTCCGATAATCGTATTTTCTGAAGCTGTAAACGGGCTCTTTTTATCCGGGCGTACAATCAGCTTGCCTCCGGACAATCCTTTCCCGAAGTAGTCATTGCTGTCGCCCGTAAGATCCAGCGTAAGGCCCTTCGGAACAAACGCGCCGAAGGACTGTCCGCCGGAACCTTCGCAGAAAACCCGGTAGGTGTCATCCTCCAGATCTTCTCCGAACTTTTTACTGATTTCAGATCCAAGAATCGTTCCAAACGCACGGTTCGAGCTGGAAACATGCATCTTCGTTTCATGCGGGATTCTGGAATTCATGCTCTTCTTAAATGACGGTACGAGCTCCGCCAGATCCGCTGTCTTCTCGAGATGAAAATCATAGACTTTGTCCGGATTGAAATGAACCGGATATGCCTTCTCGCCCAGAATTCCGGTCAGGTCGATTTCATCCGCTCTATGCGTGATTCGATTGGTTCTCGGCGCAAGAAGATCCGTTCTTCCCACCAGATCGTCCAACTTTCGGACGCCCAGCTTCGCCATCAGCTCACGGACTTCCTCCGCGATGAAGCGCATGAAGTTCATCACATATTCCGGCTTGCCCTTGAACCGTTTCCGAAGCTCCTCATTCTGCGTCGCAATGCCTGCAGGGCATGTATCCAGATTGCAGACCCGCATCATCAGGCATCCCATTGTCACAAGCGGAGCTGTCGCGAATCCGAATTCTTCCGCGCCGAGAAGCGCCGCGATGACGACATCCCGTCCGGTCATCAGCTTGCCGTCGGTCTCAAGACGGACACGCTCCCGGAGTCCGTTTTCCGAAAGAGCTCGGTGCGTTTCGGAAAGGCCAAGCTCCCACGGAAGTCCCGCATTATAGATCGAACTCATTGGAGCCGCGCCGGTTCCGCCGTCGTATCCGGAAATCAGGATAACCTGAGCGCCCGCCTTTGCAACGCCGCACGCAACGGTTCCTACACCGGATTCCGATACCAGTTTTACAGAAATCCGGGCGCTTCGGTTCGCGTTTTTAAGGTCAAAGATAAGCTGCGCAAGATCTTCGATCGAATAAATATCATGATGCGGCGGCGGCGAAATAAGCGCCACGCCCGGCGTAGAGTATCTCGTCTTCGCAATCCACGGATGCACTTTCTTTCCAGGAAGATGTCCGCCCTCTCCCGGTTTCGCTCCCTGCGCCATTTTAATCTGAATCTCTTTCGCAGAAAGAAGATATTGGCTGGTTACGCCGAAACGGCCGGACGCTACCTGTTTAATCGCACTGTTCTTTTCCGTTCCGTAACGGGAAGGATCTTCACCGCCTTCTCCGGAGTTGGAACGGCCTCCCAGCCGGTTCATCGCGACCGCCATACATGTGTGCGCTTCCTCCGAAATGGACCCGTAAGACATAGCTCCGGTTTTGAATCTCTTCACGATTTCAGAAACCGGCTCCACTTCTGAAATTGGAATTCCGCCGTCCGGGTCGAACCGGAAGTCCAGTAGTCCCCGGAGTGTATGCGGCATTCTCCGGTCATTCACCATTTCCGAATACTGCTTGAACAATTTATAGGACCCGCCCTGCGCCGCCATACGAAGCGTAAGAAGAACCTGAGGGTTGAACATATGGTCTTCCGCGTCATTTCCGCTTCTCAGACGGTGATTTCCGGAATCGTCCAAGGTCTGGTCTGTTCCGAGACCCAGAGGATCAAACGCGTGATCGTGCTTCCACTCAACATTCTCCGCGATTTCCTCAAGTCCGACTCCCTCCACTGGGCTTACTGTATTAGTAAAATATTCATCCACCACGGATCTTCGGATTCCGATTGCCTCAAAAATCTGCGCGGACTGATACGACTGCAAAGTGGAAATTCCCATTTTCGACGCGATCTTGACAACGCCGTCCAGAAGCGCCTGGTCATAAGCCTCTGTCGCTTCATAATAGCTTTTTTCAAGCATTCCGCGGTCGATCAGTTCCCGGATGCAGGCGTGCGCCAGATACGGATTCACAGCAACCGCGCCGTATCCGAGAAGCGTCGCGATATGATGCACATCCCTCGGCTCCGCGCTCTCCAGAATAATGGAAACTGCGGTCCGTTTCTTTGTCCGGATCAGATACTGCTCTACCGACGAAACCGCAAGAAGCGAAGGAATCGCGACCTTATACTCATCCACGCCCCGGTCTGAAAGGATAATAATGTTCGCTCCTTTCCGGTAAGCTCTTTCGACATCGACGAACAGATCGTCCAGCGCTTTTTTAAGCGGAATACCGGAATAGTAGAGAAGCGAAATGGTCGCAACAGAGAATCCCGGCTTATTCAGCGCGCGGATTTTCATGAGGTCCGTATCACTCAGAATCGGATTATGAATGGACAAAGCCTGACAGTTATCTTCATTTTCCGCCAGTAGGTCACCGTCAGATCCTGCGTATACCATCGTATCCGTAACGATTTTTTCACGGATCGCGTCGATCGGCGGATTCGTAACCTGCGCGAAAAGCTGCTTGAAATAGCTGAAAAGCGGCTGGTGTGCCCGGGAAAGAACTGGAATCGGGATGTCCGCGCCCATTGCGGAAATAATTTCCGATCCGTCCCTTGCCATCTTCATGATGACATCCACGATTTCCTCGTATGTATACCCGAAAGCCTTATACAGCCGGTCCCGCTCCACCTGCGTATAATCGATCAGGTTCTCATTCGGAACCGTCAGAGAACCCAGCGGAATCAGATTCCGGTCCAGCCATTCACCGTACGGATGCCGGGTTGCGTAAAAGGTTTTGCATTCATCATCAGAGATCAGTTTCTTCTGATTCATATCAATGAGAAGCATCCTGCCCGGCTCCAGGCGGGATTTCTTCACAATCTTTTCCGGCGGAATGTCCAGAACGCCGACTTCCGAAGAAAGAATCAGACGTCCGTCATCAGTCAGATAGTACCGGGAAGGACGAAGACCGTTCCGGTCCAGAACCGCGCCGACGACGTCTCCATCGGAGAAGAAGATGGATGCCGGCCCGTCCCAGGGCTCCATCAGCGTGGAATAATACCTGTAAAGATCTCTCCGTACACGGTCCATCGACGAATCATTCTGCCATGGCTCCGGAATAAGAATCATAACCGCAAGCGGAAGAGGAAGACCGTTCATCACAAGGAATTCCAGCGTGTTATCCAGCATTGCGGAATCCGAACCTGTTGCGGAAATCACCGGAAGGATCTTGTCCATGTCCTTCTCCATGACCTTCGAATGCATCGTTTCTTCCCGCGCCATCATACGGTCTACATTGCCCCGGATCGTATTTATCTCGCCGTTATGAAGAATAATCCGATTCGGATGCGCACGCTCCCAGCTTGGCATCGTATTCGTAGAGAACCTCGAGTGCACCATCGCCATCGCGCTCTCATACGATGGATCCTGAAGATCCTTATAGAAATCCCGGAGCTGGTTCACAAGAAACATTCCTTTATACACAATCGTACGCGAGGACAACGAAGCCACGTATGTATTTTCGCAGCTGTTCTCAAAAATTCTCCGGACAATATAGAGCCGGCGGTCAAAATCTAGTCCTCTCTCCGTATCCTCCGGACGGCCGACAAACCCCTGCACAATGCAGGGCATCGTATCTAAAGCCGGCTTTCCAAGTATTTCCGGATTCACAGGAACTTCTCTCCAGAACAGGAACGGAAGCCCTTCTTTTCCGCAGATTACCTCAAACTTCTTCTGTGACTTCCGCCGCTCCAACATATTCTGCGGGAAGAAAAACATACCCGCCGCATAATCGCGGCTTCCGCCGAGAACACTTATGTCAAAACCCTCTTCCGGAAGTTTTCTGCGAAAAAAAGCGTCCGGAGTCTGCGTCATGATACCCACGCCGTCTCCGACCTTACCCGTCGCATCTTTTCCGGCTCTGTGGTCAAGCTTTTCCACGATAGACAGCGCATCGCTGACAATTTCGTGGCTCGGTCTTCCTTCAATATCGACGACAGCGCCGATTCCGCAGGAATCGTGATCGTAGCTCATATCATGAAGAGCTTTCCAGACTCCTTTTCGTTCTCTCTCCTGACCTTCTTTCAGGATTTGCTCATATTGATCGAGAAACTGCTGCTCGCCCAGTGTTTGATTCTCATTCGGATACCGCATGACATTCTCTCCTTATTTTTCCGTTCTTCCGCCGGGAGAAAACGCTCTTGATTTATCACGTATCCCGGCGAATTCCTTCTTAATAAAATTTATTTTCCGCTGTTTCCGTAGTTTGAAAGATAACGAGCCGACGGGTCGTTCACATCGCATCCTTCCCAGGAGCGATTCGGCATCCAGAAGCTCTTGATCATCTTCGCCTGCCCTGGATAGTATTTTTCGAAAAGCTCTCTGTAAAGAAGCGATTCTTTCGTAAACGGCTTCTCATAGTCATACCGCTCGCAGCCTTTTTCAAATTCCTCATCTGAATATTTCTGCTCCGCGTACTCCTTAAGGTCATCCACCATGGAATGCCCGACCGCATCGCTGAACGCGGCCTTTTCGCGCATCAGAATATCCTCCGGAAGCCAGTCTCCTTCAAATGCGTGGCGAAGGAGATATTTTCCCTTCCCATACGTATTCATCTTAATCTTCGGATCCAGGGAAATCACATACGACGCGAAATCGAGATCCCCAAACGGGACTCTCGCCTCGATGGAATTTACAGAGATGCACCGGTCCGCCCGAAGAACGTCGTACATATAAAGCTCGCGGACCCGCTTCTCCTCTTCCTTCTGGAACTCTTCCGGACTCGGAGCGAAATCCGTATATTTGTATCCGAACAACTCGTCGGAAACCTCTCCCGTAAGAAGAACCCGGATATCTGTATGCTCATGGATATATTTACATACCAAATACATTCCAATCGACGCCCGGATCGTCGTGATGTCCCATGTACCTAGAAGCGCTACGACTTCCGGAAGCGCCCGGATCACATCGTCTCTGGTAATGATCACTTCCGTATGATCCGCCCCCAGATAACCCGCAACTTCTCTCGCGTACTTCAAATCGATCGCGTCAATATCCATGCCGATCGCAAACGTGCGGATCGGCTGACTGGTAAGCTTCGCGGAAATCGCACAGACTAGCGAAGAGTCAAGTCCTCCGGAAAGAAGGAATCCAACCGGCTGATCGGAATTCATTCGTTTTTCCACGCCGGAAACAAGCTTGTCATGGATCTTCCCGCAGGCTGTTTCCACATCATCCCGGCAGACCGAATCCACCTCCGAAATATCCCGGTAACATACGAACTCGCCGTTTTTATAATAATACCCGGGAGGAAACGGCTTGATTTCCTGCGTGAGCCCTACCAGATTCTTTGCCTCACTCGCAAAATAAATGCCGCCTTTCTCTCCATATCCGTAGAACAAAGGCCGGATGCCGATGGGATCCCTGGCCGCCAGAACCGTTCCGTCTTCTGAATCATAAAGAATAAGCGCATACTCCGCATCCAGCATCCGGAACATTTCCGTCCCGTACTGCTCATACATCGGAAGAAGAACCTCACAATCCGAATCACTCTGGAACGAATATCCCTTCCGGATCAAATCCTCCCGGATTTTCTCAAACCCGTAAACTTCTCCATTGCAGACAACAAGCCGATGCCCTCTTTCAAAGGGCTGCATTCCCGATTCCGTAAGGCCCATGATCGACAGACGCTGAAAAGCAAGATAATTACCGGAATTTCGACCGTTATTCCCGAGATTTCCTTCTGCCGGCTCTCCCTGAAGTTCTACAATCCGCATGGAATCAGGACCTCTGGAGACGGTCTTCGAAAGAGCGGATTCCAACATCTCGCGGCTTGCACTGGTTCCGAAGCTTCCCATAATCGTACACATCGTGTTTACTCCTGCCTGCCGGAACACCGGCTGTTACAAAATTACACATGCAGTCTGCTCTTTTCCTCCTGTGAACAGAACCCCGGACGGGTCTGTCCGCTCCGAGAGACAAAGTCTGAAAAAAAGATGCAACAGACATTAATAAATAAAACCAATATGCAGGAAGAGCTGATGCCTGGGGAATATCCGGGAATCCGGAACGAAAGAAAGATCGAAAACTTCGGTTCAGCCAGATCATACAGGCTGAACCGAATGACAGAGAAACACCGGTCAGAAAACCGTCAAACAAAAAACGCCGCAGGCAGTCAGTCTCGGACTTCTTCACGAATCCGAAAAAGTATGCCGCGGCGCCATTGCCGTTCAAATCAATAGATCTTAAATATTTGTTCACCCCGGGAGCCAAAGCTCCTGCTTGCATTTTTATTTAATGTACCACTCAAGAGGAACAAGGTCAATAGAATCGGCGAAAAATATTTTCAGAAAATTGCTGTTTTTGATAATAAACAGAAGAAATATTTGTAGAAAAAACATCATATTTGTTTTTGCGCACAAGTTTTTCTTAAAAAATGCTTGACATACCACTTCGGACGGAATATATTTGAACCAAGAAGGCAATGGAGCCGTGAGTTCGAACGATCATTCGGACTTACGGCTTTTTGTTTTTGAAAGCGGAAAAAGTCCGGGATTTGTTCATGAAATTGCTTAAGAAATCTCATGGAGCCCAAGGAACTTTTCCGCGGTAAATTCACATCGGCTGCCGGATGAAAACCGGAACCGAATAGGCTTAAAGGAGGTAAACAATGTACGATCTGCCCGAAGAATACGGAAGCAAAGTCTTTAATGATGATGTTATGCGGGAACGCCTGCCGAAAGATATTTACAAAAAGCTGATGAAAACCATCGACGCCGGCGAAGAACTTACGATCGACGTCGCTAACGCAGTCGCACATGCTATGAGAGAATGGGCCGTCGAAAAGGGAGCGACGCATTTCACGCACTGGTTCCAGCCGATGAACGGCGTTACGGCAGAAAAGCACGACAGCTTTATTTCACCGATTGAAGGCGGTAAAGTCATCATGAAGTTCAGCGGAAAAGAGCTGATCAAGGGCGAACCGGACGCATCCTCCTTCCCTTCCGGCGGACTCCGCGCAACCTTCGAAGCAAGAGGATACACCGCATGGGATCCGACGTCGTATGCATTTATCAAGGAAAATACACTCTGCATCCCAACCGCGTTCTGTTCCTACAGCGGCGAAGCGCTGGACAAAAAGACACCGCTCCTTCGTTCGATGGAAGTACTGGATAAACAAGCGAAACGAATTCTGAAACTGTTCGGACAGGAAACGAAAAGAATCACTACTTCTCTGGGATGCGAACAGGAATACTTCCTGATTGACCAGAAAGTATACGAAGAACGTCCGGACTTAATCTACACCGGCCGCACGCTTTTCGGATCGAAGCCTCCGAAGGGTCAGGAAATGGACGACCATTACTTCGGACGGATCAAACA
>JAQXNW010000076.1 GCA_029098205.1 Eubacteriales bacterium
GCCTGCCGCACCTCCTGCCGCACGTCGGCAAAATATCGCTCGCTCTGCCAACATCCGGTGAGGTATGCCTCTGTGAGTCCGAGAACCGCGGGATCAAACACGTACGGCTTTCTCTCCGCGTAGAGCTTTGTCCGCCGTCCGGTCAGTTTCCTTCTCACCCTTGACAGGAAATCCATGTAGGAATCTGTCAGCGCCACAATTTCTTCCTGCGTGGCGACGCGGTAGGAGGGCAGCTGCGCGCCGAAATCCTCCCTCAGCTCCGGATGGCGCAGCCTCTCGTGCTCGCCATATTCCGTTGTCTCGTCGATCCGGACCTCCCTGCCCTCCGCGCCGAGCGCGAGGTACAGGGCATACTGGAACATCTGATTGCCGAGTCCGCCCGACAACTGCACTATGATCAAAACCGCCTCCTGTAACGCTCCTCATTGGAAAGAATTCCGGATCTTGCCCTCAAGAAATGACGCCGTCCGCCGTATGCCTTCCTCCAGGGGAATCGGATGCAGACACCCGTAAATACTCTCATACCTGCTGATATCAAGGTAATTGGCCGGCACGTCCGTGGGCCTGCCCGCGATATAGTCCACTGTGAGATCCGGGTATACCGTCCTGCGGACCGCTTCGATCACCTCGGCAACACTTGTTCCGTGTCCGGACCCCAGGTTGAAGACCCGCAGATCATTCTCCCCGTCCACAATGTTCAGGATCCCCCGCACCGCATCGTCGATGTAGAGGAAGTCCCGGACCACCGACCCGTCGCCGTAGACCTCCAGATGATGGTCGGTCAGCGCCCGGTAAATGAACGTCGTCACTACCCCCAGTCTCCCGTTCGGCCTCTGGTATGGCCCGTACGGATTGGCCAGCCGGATCACCCGGTAGTCGAGTCCCTCCTGATAGCGGTACAGATACAAGAGCTTCTCGATCGTCACCTTCTGGATTCCATACGAGCTGATTGGATAGGTGACCATATCCTCGCGCACCGGACAGGCTCCCTTCTTTCCGTAGACCGCGCCGCCGGAGGAGAGAAACACAACCCTGCCGACATGCTGCCGCACGCAGGCGTCCAGGAGCCTCGCCGTGGGTATGACATTGGCCTCGAGTTCCTCCGGGATATTCTGATTGGATGTCCCCGGAATCGTCGTGCAAGCCAGATGATAGACCACATCCGCGCCCTTCACCTGTCTGTCAAAATCCGTGTCAGGCCGGAAATCCCCCTCAAGGAACCGCACTCCCGGAAGTCCCATCTCCAGAATATGCTGAAAATACTCCTCCTTCCGGTCGACCACGGTGATGACATCCGGTGCACCACCTTTTCTGCTGCCACCGCGCGCCGCCAGGGCTGCCGCGAGATTGGTTCCCAGGAAGCCGCATCCTCCGATCAGCGTACTGTTCATGTTCTGTTCTGTCTCCTTTGCAGGAATCTCTGTTTGCAGGGAATCACGATCCGGTCGTTGACGCTCATGAAGGCACTGTAAAGACGCGGAGACCTGAGGAAGAGTTCCATCTTCTGCCGCTCATGCGGATTGGCCTCCGGAAAGGCATACGCCGCGTCAAAATGCGGTTTCTCCGCAAGTATCTCCTCCCGGAGCTTCTCAAGCGTCTTCCTCTTCTCCCCGGAGGGCAGATTCGAACGCTCCGCCGCGGTGTAATAGATCAGAAGCCGCTTCAGAAACCAGTAATCCGCCGCTGCCGCGAGATCTTCTCTCCCGATGCCGCGCAGATATTCCGACCGGTCCCGGAAATCCGGGATGAGATCCGTGAGAATCCGCGGACTGAATCCCTGATTCATGTAGCTCCCCTCCCGGGTACAGTAATAGTTATACGAGGCGTGATCCAGCACCGCGATCATGCCCTGTTTTGACAGCAGTTTCGTGGTATACAGGATATCCTCATACCAGCGCGACTCGTCGAAGCGCAGACTCCCGAGGAAATCCCTGCGGTACAGCTTGTTCCAGGCTGCGTTCTGGATCTCGATCTCAGGGGTTTCCCAGATATATTCACGCAGCCCATCCGCCAGGGTTCCGAAATAGACAAGATCCCGGGATTCATCCAACACGCGGTCGTCATAGACCTGCCGGTAGCGGCACACGGCGACATCCGCATGAAAGGTCCGGATCGCCGAGAGCATTCGCTCGTAGCAGTCCGCGTCCACCCAGTCGTCATTGTCAAGAAACGCAATGTAAGTTCCGGTTGCCGCCTCGATTCCCGCGTTCCGCCCGGAGGCAAGTCCTCCGTTCTTCTTGTGGATCACCCGGACGCGGCGGTCTGCTGCGGCATATGCGTCGCATAGCGCCGGACTCTCATCCGTGCTCCCGTCGTCCACCAGAATGATTTCCAGATTCCGGTAGGTCTGCGCGAGCAGGGACTCCACACAGCGCTTCATATAACGGGCTGTATTGTAGACCGCCACCGCGATCGAAATCGTATCCGTCTGTTCCGGTTCCGGTATAGGAGCCGGGATATAAGATTCTGTTTTCTGCATGATTCTCCCGCCCCCGGAATTTCATGAAATGCAACACGGTGCCCCGGCACCGCGCCGTAAACCGCTGCCGCTCACCGCCGGACACTCTCCAGCCAGGCCTCGAACATCAGAATATACCAGATCTGCGCCCGCCAGACTCCGCTCTCAGTATACTCATTCCAGAGAGAGG
>JAQXNW010000077.1 GCA_029098205.1 Eubacteriales bacterium
ATTAGTGTTCATAGAGATATTTTACCATATCCCCGGTGCCAAAAAGGCTGCTGGGGATATATTTTTACATTTTTTACTGCCGAGAAACGTTAGAATCTCAATATTTTTGAAGCATTCGACTCTATTAGATTAAGCCTTTTGCGCATACGAAAAGGGGCTGTTGCCACGAACGATTATTTATCGTTCATGCAACAGCCCCCTGTTTGCATTCCCGAACCGGGTTTATTTCGAGTTCAGCTTACAGCGATTCGAGCTCTTTCAAGTGATCGTAACGCTGCTTAACGTCCGCTTCCGCTTCCTCAAAGAGCTTGTCCGCTCTCTCCGGGAACTTGAGCTCCAGAGAATTGTAACGAACTTCGCCCATGATGAAGTCCTTATACTTTCCATTCGGAGCCTTGCTGTCTACGCTGAGCGGATTCTTTCCGTCCTTCGCAAGATCCGGATTATACCGGAGCAGGTTCCAGTATCCGCAGTCAACAGCTTCCTTCATCTCAAGCTGCGCCTTCGCCATGCCCTTCTTGATACCATGGTTGATGCACGGCGCATAAGCGATGATCAGAGACGGTCCGTTATACGCTTCCGCTTCCTTAATCGCCTTCACTGACTGCTCCGGATCCGCACCCATCGCGATCTGCGCTACATATACATATCCGTACTGCATCGCAATCTGCGCCAGATCCTTCTTCTTGACCTCCTTGCCGGATGCCGCGAACTGTGCGATCGCTCCGCGCGGAGTGGACTTGGAGGACTGTCCGCCTGTGTTGGAATATACCTCTGTATCAAATACGAATACGTTCAGGTTATTGCCGGATGCCAGAACATGGTCCAGTCCGCCGTAACCGATATCGTATGCCCAACCGTCGCCGCCGAAGATCCACATCGATGGCTTGTTCAGCATGTCTTTGTTCGCAACGATGAATTTCGCGGAACCGTCGTCCAGCTTCTCGCAGGCCGCTGCCAAAGCTTCTCCTGTTGTTCTGGAAGCTTCCGGATCATCAAACGCATCAATCCATGCCTTTGCCTCCGGAACCTTATCCGCGATCCGGTAAGCCGCATTCTTAACTTCGTTTCTTCTCGTCTGAACGGAAATCGTCATTCCGAGACCGAACTCCGCGTTATCCTCAAACAGCGAGTTGCCCCATGCCGGACCTCTGCCGTTCTTGTCTACCGTGTACGGTGTGCTCGGAGCGCTGTGTCCCCAAATGGAGGAGCAGCCTGTCGCGTTCGCGATGTACATTCTGTCTCCGAACAGCTGTGTGATCAGCTTCGCATACGGAGATTCTCCGCATCCCGGGCAGGCGCCGGAGAATTCGAGAAGCGGTTTTCTGAACTGAGAGCCCTTCACGGAATCTACCTTGAACGGAACTTCCTTCTCGGTCAGATCCTTCTCCATGTAATCGAACTTCGCCTGTGTCTTAGAAACAAGCTCGTCATTGACCGGAGTCATAGTAAGAGCTTTCTCCTTCGCCGGGCATACCTGCGCGCAGGATCCGCAGCCCGTGCAGTCCAGAGCGGAAATGCCGATGGAGAACTGATAATCGCCCATATCCTTGCCGATCATCTTCTTGGAATCTCCCTGCACTGCCGCATTCGCCGCTTCCTCCTGATTCAGCACGAACGGACGGATTACGCCGTGCGGGCATACATAAGAGCAGCGGTTGCACTGGATGCAGTTCTTGACATTCCATACCGGAATATCCGAAGCGATTCCTCTCTTCTCATAAGCCGCCATGCCGGAAGGCTCCATACCGTTTTCTGTACCCTTATATGCGGATACCGGTACGCTGTCTCCATCCATCGCGCCCATCGGAACCAGAATGTTGTTCAGGTAGTCCGTCATGAAATCGTCTCTGCCGACCAGCTTAGCCGGAGCCGGATCATCCGCAGCATCCGCCCAGGAAGCCGGAACGTCTACCTTATGAACGTTCTTGATTCCAGCCTCAACGGCAGCGATGTTCATATTGACGATCTTTTCGCCCTTCGCGCCGTAGGTTGTGCGGATCGCGTCCTTCATGTACTGCTCCGCATCATCGATCGGAATGATATTCGCAATCTTGAAGAAGGCAGCCTGCAGAACCGAGTTTGTTCTTCTTGCGCCAAGACCGATCTCACGCGCGATGTCCACTGCGTTGCAGGTGTAGAAGTTGATATTGTTCTTCGCAATGTATCTCTTTACCTTGCCCGGAAGTTCCTTATCGAGCTCGTCATCGCTCCATACGCAGTTCAGCAGGAACGAACCGCCCGGAAGAACATCTTCTACGATGTTGTACTTCTTCAGGTAAGCAGAGTTGTGGCAGGCTACGAAATTAGCCTGTTTGATATAATATGTCGATTTAATCGGGCTGTCGCCGAAACGAAGATGCGAAATCGTAACGCCGCCGGATTTCTTGGAGTCATACTGGAAGTACGCCTGTACCTTCTTGTCCGTATGGTCTCCGATGATCTTGACGGAGTTCTTGTTCGCGCCGACTGTACCATCGGAACCAAGTCCCCAGAACTTGCACGCAACTGTTCCCTTCGGAGCGGTTACCGGATATTTGCTCGGCTTGATTGAGAGATTCGTCACATCATCTTCAATAGACAAAGTGAACTCTTCCTTCGGATCCGCCTTCTCGATATTCTCATACGCAGCAAGAATGTCTCCCGGCTGTACATCCTTCGAACCAAGACCATAACGTCCGTGGCAGAGCTCGATATCCTGGAACTCTGTTCCTCTGAGAGCGCCCGCAACATCTACATAGAGCGGCTCGCCGACAGCGCCCGGATCCTTTGTACGGTCCAGAACCGCGATCTTCTTCACGGTCTTCGGAATCGCCTTCAGCAGGTACTTCTTCGAGAACGGTCTGTACAGATGAACCTCAACCAGACCATATTTCTTGCCTTCCGCGTTCATGACGTCGATCAGCTCTTCCGCTGCTTCGCAGACAGAACCCATCGCAACGAGAACGTACTCAGCATCCGGTGCGCCGTAGTAATTGAACGGCTTATAGCTGGTGCCGATCTTCTCGTTTACCTTATCCATATATTCCGCAATGATGTCCGGAGTCTCCGCATAGAATCCGTTCTTGGACTCACTGTGCTGGAAATATGTCTCCGGCTGCTCCGCGGATCCGATTTCATGCGGGTGATTCGGGTTCAGCGCATGATCCTTAAAGCGATGTACCGCATCCCAGTCAACCATCGAAGCCAGCGTATCATAATCCCACATATGGATCTTCTGATACTCGTGCGATGTGCGGAATCCATCGAAGAAATGCAGCATCGGAAGATGGCCTGCAATCGTCGCAAGATGCGCAACCGCCGCCAGGTCCATAACCTGCTGTACACTGTTGGAGCAGAGCATCGCGAAACCGGTCGAACGACATGCCATGACGTCGGTCTGATCGCCGAAAATCGACAGCGCATGTGTCGCCAGAGCTCTGGCTGTTACATGGAATACGGCCGGAGCCTGCTCACCGGCGATTTTATACCTCTTCGGGATCATCAGAAGAAGTCCCTGCGACGCAGTAAATGTCGTCGTATAAGAACCAGTTGCCAAAGAGCCGTGAACCGCGCCTGCTGCGCCGGCTTCGGATTCCATTTCGACGATTTTTACCGGCTCGCCGAAAACGTTCTTTCTTCCCTGAGATGCCCAGGTATCTACATTCTCAGCCATCGGAGAAGACGGAGTGATCGGGTAAATCGCCGCGACCTCTGTAAACGCATAAGCGACATGCGCCGCCGCGGCATTTCCGTCCATCGTCTTCAGCTTTCTCGTGTCTTTTGCCATTAGAAAGATCTCCCTTCCTTTGAAAAACAATGAATGACGAATGAAATTATGTTGTTCTATATTTTCTTACACTCTCTCATCGTTTCTGGAAAAACGCCGTACAGAAAAGAAAGCGATGATATCCAGAGCGATGATGTAGATAAAGAAAATCGCAGTCATGCCCGAATTCTTCGATGTCGCGCAGAAATCATAAAAGCCATGAAGAAGAATCGGGATCAGCATGCTGAGGAACATATACGTCCGGGCAAGCCCTGTCCGTCCCCAGTCTCTGAAGTATTTGGACATTCCATAGTAATATCCCATATAGATTCCGAAAATGCAATGTCCCGGAATCGAAGTCAGCGCACGTACGAGAGCCGTCGAAAGCCCGTAGCTGAACACATATTCCAGATTTTCCGCCGCCGCGAACCCAAGCGTCACCGAAGCAGCATAGACGACCGCGTCAAAGCGGTAGTTAAATTCGATCGAATTCCAGCTCCCCTTCCGAAGGGCAAAGTGCTTGACACCCTCCTCCGTCACTGCCACAACGACGAAATAAAGGAATATGTTGTATGCCAGTGAGTTCGGATCCAGAAGAGATCCCAGAATTCCCTCGCCGATCATTTCAATAATGGCGGCTGGAATAACGCTTAACGCACCCAGAAAGAAAAGCTTCGCAATCATTCCGGGCGGTTCCTTCTCGATCTTATCCTGCCTGTATACATAAATCAGAAGCAGGATCGGCGGAATGACAGCCGCAAGAAAAAGAATCGAAAACGGCGTCATCAATATCGGAAGCAGAAAATATCCCATACTAGTTTTATTCGCTTTCTATCTACCTATTATTCCATTTATTTCATGCGCTATTCCATGTGGAATCCATCCGGTACGAAGCCCATCCCAAAGCGGATTTTAAACACACCGGCTATGTTTTTATTGTACCCTAACTGTATTTTATTGCAAGAGTTTGAAATGTACTAAAATTCACACTTAAAGCCGATTCCGAATCCCTGAGCCCCGAACCGCCCTCTCCAAAACTCTATCCTTACTATACTCTTTTATTTTAGCACAGATTCCGCCGTAAAGTACTTTTATTCTATTTATTGAAAAATCAATTGTATTAATAAAATGGAATGCTTACTCCGTAAACAAGTCCGAATTTGACATCATATATTCCACCATACGGGCTGAATGCTCGGCCGCATTCCGTTCAAATTCATCGTAGGAGATGGAAACACTCTCATCCGCTTTGTCAGAAATCGCTCGGATGACAACGAACGGCAGATGGTTGATCCAGCAGGTCTGCGCGACCGCGGCGCCTTCCATCTCCGTGCAGACCGCATGGAATGTATCGCGGATCCAGTTCTTCTTCTCTTTCTCGCAGATAAACTGATCTCCGCTTGCGATCCGTCCTTCCCATACTGAAATATCCGGATCCGCGCTCTCCACGGCCTTTTTTGCAGCGCTTCGAAGACCTTCATCCGCGGGAAAGCTGACCGTATGAAGCTGCGGTACTTCTCCGGGCTCATATCCGAACAGGACCGCGTCCACATCATGCTGCACGAGATCCGTAGAAACCACGATATCGCCGATATTGATCCTCGCATCCAGAGAACCGGCGGCCCCGGTATTGATGACATGTGTCACCTGAAAGCAGTCCGCAAGAATCTGCACGGCCGCCGCCGCATTGACTTTGCCGACGCCGGAGCGCACAATCACCGCGTCGAACAAGCCCAGGCGCCCTTCACAGAACGACATGCCCGCCCGTACGGTTATCTTCGGTTCCTGCATCTGTTCCTTTAGTCTGGCGACTTCCATCTCCATCGCTCCGATAATTCCGACTTTCATATTCTCTCTCTCCTCTGCTTTTTCTCTGATTCCGGGACTCCGATTCCAGGATTCCGGATACAAAAATTCTCCGGAGAACATCGCTTAGTTCCCCGGAGAGACCTATGCTCCAAACGTTTCCTCCGCTGCTTGGACAAAATACAGCGAATATGCATACTCCAAGCGGATCCAGAATTCAGAACAATTCTTTATTCTCAGTTCTGAACCATATCCCGGATCGTAACGACCCGCATGCAGTTCGGGCACGCCCAGGACTCACGAATAGATCCGACCAGATAGTCCGCCTGGGACTTTTTCTTCTTCAAAGAATCCGCTTCCTTCCGGAGCGCGAAGAACTTTCCAACGGAAAGCTGATCCTGCGCAGGATCCATGCCTTTTAAATTACCCTTCACCATTTCTTTCCCGCAATAAGGGCATTTCATACTTTTTCTCCTTTCCTGGAAGACCATTTCCTGGAAAAACATTGTACACTGAACTCGTTTGCAAAGCTCCTACGAAACCGCATGCCCGTCTTTAGCAACGCGCTTCCGGATAATCAGAAGACCGATAATTGTAATGACCGTCGTCAGCGGCAGCGCAATCCAGGCAGACTTAAAGATTCCCGCGATGATATAGCCGACAAAGGAGAACGCGACGCAGGTGAACGCATACGGAAGCTGTGTGCTGACGTGATTAATATGATCGCATTCCGCACCGGTCGACGCCATAATCGTCGTATCCGAGATCGGCGAGCAATGATCGCCGCACACACCACCGGCACAGCAGGCGGAGATGGAAATGACCAGCATCTCCGGAAGATTTCCGGAACCGCTGTTCGGGAAAAGTGCAACTACAATCGGAATCAGAATACCGAACGTACCCCAGGATGTTCCGGTGGAGAAACCCAGGAAGCAGGATACCGCGAAAATAATCGCCGGGAGAAACATCTGGAATCCTCCGGCCGTGTTTTCCATAACGCCGGCAACGAATGAGCCCGCGCCCATAAGCCCGGTCAGATTCGAAAGCGTCCATGCGAACGTCAGAATCAGAATCGGCGGAACCATCGCCTGGAATCCTTCCGGAATGCAGGCCATCGCGTCGGTGAACGACATTCTCTTCCGAAGAAGAATATAAACAATCGTAATAATAAGAGCGATTCCGGCACCAAGAGAAAGTCCGTACGAAGCGGTGCTGTTCGCAAACGCGTTGATGAAGCTCTCGCCATCAAAGAAACCGCCGGTATAGATCATGCAGATGACACAGGAAATGATCAGAACGATAATCGGGAAAAGAAGATCCATAACCTTTCCGCCTTCCGCGTTCTCGATTTTCTCATCCGCACCTTCATACGGACGCTCTTTCGTCGTGAACAGATCGTTCTTCTCAATCGCGTTCAGCTCGTGCTCACGCATCGGGCCGAAATCGAATTTCCCGATCGTCAGAATAAGAATCATGACGATCGTCATCAGCGAATAGAAATTGTACGGAATCGAACGGACGAACAAAGCCAGTCCGTTATATCCCTTCACATATCCGGATACGGCAGCCGCCCAGGACGAAATCGGCGCGATCATGCAGATCGGCGCAGCGGTCGCGTCAATGATGTACGCGAGCTTCGCGCGGGATACCCGATGGGAATCCGTAACAGGACGCATAACGCTTCCGACCGTAAGACAGTTGAAATAATCGTCAATAAAAATGAGGCAGCCCAACGCGAACGTCGCGAGAATCGCGCCCATCCTGGTTTTAATATGCTTCTTTGCCCATTCTCCATAAGCTTTCGAACCGCCGGATTTATTCACCAGCGCAACGATGATTCCCAGAATGACCAGGAAAAGAAGAATTCCCACATGTCCCGAATCCGAAAGCGCGGAGATGAATCCGTCATTCAGAATCGTATCGAGCGTTCCATGGAAATTTCCTTTTGTGTAAAAGACCGCGGCCAGAAAGATTCCGGCAAACAACGAGCTATGCACCTCTTTCGTGATCAAAGCCAGACAGATGGCTACAAGCGGCGGCAACAGAGCCCATGCGGTTCCGACCATGGAGGAATGATAATCCTTCCCCGCTTTAGCCGGTGCGCAGGCGCTGAGGACCATGACCGCAATTCCCGCCAGGATCACCAGGGCGAGAATTTTACGCGTACGTGATGTCTTCTTCATTTCGACTCCCTTGCTTAATACTACCACTACCTTTATCCCGCGTTCTCCCGCGGAATTCGTATGCAAAAGAAAAAGGAGCGCGCCGCGAAATAAAAGCGGCCGCTCCTGCAATTCCTGTTTCATAGGCAAATGCACCGAACGATAGCGCTCCGCGTACTCCGCGACAGTCAGATCGGTATTAGCCGATCCGCCCAGCAACTTCCGCACTCTGCAGCAGCGGACGCTTCGGCGCCAGTCCCTTTCGATGGTTCCTATATGCAGAATCTCCGAAACCACGTACTCTTGACCCGGCGCATCCTCTATCTTTTTACAAAGTATTATTCTACGCTAAGAAAACAGGGAGTGTCAACCCAATGCAATCAGGTTTATTGATTCTTTCCGTCCTTCCCGAGCTCCTTTTCCAGCGCCTCCCGGATTTCTCCGAACCGGTCGGTCCTCTCTTTCGTTACGGTCGGATAATGCGGATCCATATCCTTCAGCGTATCAAGAATGATTTCGCTGACAACATACCGCATATACCATTTATGATCCGCCGGTACAACAAACCATGGCGCATGCTTCGTGGAAGTCTGGTTGACCGCCTCTTCAAACGCATCCTGATACGCATCCCAGTATTTCCGTTCCTCATAGTCCGACGCGGAGAATTTCCAGTTCTTCTCCGGCTCTTCGATGCGGCTTAAAAATCTCCGTGCCTGTTCGTCTTTGGAGACATGAAGGAAAATCTTTACCGTCCGGACATTATTATGCCAAAGGTATTTCTCGAAATTCCGGATATCTTCATACCGGTGCTCCATAATTTTATCCGGATCGATTCTTCTTGCGTTCTTCTGCTGCTCCCAAAGCTTCTTCACCCGGTAAATCAGAACATCTTCATACTGCGAGCGATTGAAAATCGCGATTTCGCCTTTGGCCGGGACTTCCCGCTCAATCCGCCAGAGATAATCGTGCGAAAGATCCTCCGCAGAAGGAGCCTTAAAGGCCGCTTCATGCACGCCATGGGGAGAAAGACACTGAAGCACCGCGCGGATCGTCCCGTCCTTTCCTGCCGCATCCATGGCCTGGAACAAGAAAATCACGCCTTCCCTTTTCTCCGCGTACAGCTTCTGCTGAAGCGCGTCGATTTCCGCATTGTTCCGGTCCAGAAGATACTCCGCCTCCTTCCGGTCCTTTACAAGCTTCGTTTCATCGGTGGACGCCTTCTTTATATTAAATTTTTCAGATCCGTCAAAACGGTATTCGCTGAACATACTCTTCCTCTCTTTCTATACGCATTCAGATAATGCAGAATTTTTAACTTTTTTCAGTATACCACTTAACAGCCCGGCGGGAAAGCAGGAAGCCGTCTCTTTCCGGTTCTTCCTTCCCGTAAGCACAGCCGCTCCGCAGATCCACATAGAGCAAGGCAGAAAAATGCCGGCCTCCGCATAAGCGAAAGCCGGCAGATAAAAAGGATATGAACATTTTCCGAAGGTCGTCTCAACGAATGGGAATCAGCGAAATGCCGGATTCAAGCCCGTTCAAACTTGACCTAATCCGATCGAATCTGATTCGATCAGTCCGCAAACAGCTCTTCCGCGTTCGCAGGCTCTCTGTCCAGTTTATAAACCGCTCTGGAAATATTCAGGCAGTTCTTGTAGTCTACGTTTCCGCAGAGGATATTGTTGCCCCATGTTCCGCAGCCTTCCGATACAGCCGGGGACAGAGCGTTCGTGCTCGGACCCCATGCATCCGGAGTCGGCTGGTTGATCAGTACGCGGGCTACCGGAATACGCTCGCAATAGTATTCGATGTGCGCCTGATCATTGGAGAAAATTCCGGCTGTATGACCGATTCCGCCGGAGGACTCCATGTTCTCGATCGCCATATCTACCGCGTTTTCGAATGTATCATAGCTCTTGATGGATACGATCGGTCCAAGGATCTCCTGGTTCATCGGATCCGCAGCGCCGATTACATTTACATGAATCGCAACAACCTTCGTGTCCGCCGGAAGATCGATTCCAGCTGCCTTCATGAAGACATCCGCGTTCGATCCGGTAAGATCGCTCTTCAGCTTGCCCTCTTCATTGAACCATGCATCGCGCATTTTCTGAATTTCCGCTTCGTCTGTGAAGACCTTGATTCCGCGGCGCTCCAGCGCTTCAAAGAATTCTTTCTCTTCATCTTCCGGATACAGCGTCAGATTGTCGCCGTCGCAGAGGATGCCATTATCGGATCCTACCGCTGTAAACATAAGGTCTGCCGCTTCGTCAAGATCGAATCCTCTGTCTACGATGATCGGCGGGTTTCCAGGTCCTACGCCGTAAGCCGGTTTTCCGGAGGAATAAGCCGCTTTCGTAAGTCCCGAAGAACCGGTTGCGATTACAAGATCGCAGGAGGACATAAGCTCCGCAGACTTCGCGATGGTAACATCCTTAACGATCTGCACGAGGTCTGCCGGTGCTCCGTTCTCTACCAGCGCCTGACGAAGAAGTTCAATGGTCTTCGTGGAAGTTTTCGCTGCTCTCGGAGCCGGGCTGATGATGCAGGCGTCCTTGCATTTAATCGCATGCATAAAGTTGCCAAGCGGCGTTACCGTCGGGTTTGTCGCAGGCGTAATGCAAGCGATCACACCGGCCGGATGCGCGATCTCCATATATTTCTCTTCTTCGTTTACTTCAATGATGCCGACCGACTTCTTATCTCTCAGATAATCCCAGAATGCAGCGGCTGTATCCACGTTCTTCGCGATCTTATCTTCATAATATCCGAGACCGGTCTCTTCTACCGCCATCTTCGCAAGGGGCTTCGCATTCTTGTAAATAATCTTGGCTCCTTCATAAACCAACTTATCTACCTGTTCCTGCGTGTAATCCTTAATCTGCTCCATCGCCTTGCGGCCTTTTTCGACCATCTCCTGAATCTCTGTAGCCATGCTTTCTCTTCCTTTCTTCTGCAGATGCGATGACATATGAAACATCGGCTGATTCTCCCTGCACCCCCCAGAGAGCGTTTCCTTTCCGATGTCCGATGCTCTGCTTTCTGATTTGACAGTGCTCAGACTCTCACGGATGAACATCCGGAATCGTCCTGTCATTGATTACAGTCTTATTTTATATTTCTTTTTCCGAATTTTCCATGTTTTTAGAGCAATTCAGCCGTTCGATTATCGCATAGCAGGTATTCAGATCTGTACGGATCAGGCTCAGTCTTCCTTCTTGCCGACATCTACGTTCATTTTATCTTCGAAATACTTCACCATTGCGGTCTGATCCTCGTCGATATATCCGTGGTCCTTATCCCAGTCCATGATCCGGAGCGTGACATCCGTCACCGGAAGATCGATTCCGAGGCTGTGCGCGTACTGCTTCGCGTTCAGGATATCCTTCCTGTGTACGGCGATCCGGGCGCCCGGTGTATAGTCTTTCCGGATGATCATCGGAACCTTGTTCTCATAGAGAGGGCCGCCGGCGAATCCGCATCGGGTCGCTTCAAACGTCGTCTTGAGGTCAATGCCCGCTTTCGCGGCAAACGCGTATCCCTCCGCGATCGCGGCAAGGTAGGCGCCGCCGATTGTATTGTTCACAAGCTTTGTCGTGTCTCCGGATCCCGGTCCTCCAGTGTATACCGGATTTCCCATGCACTCCAGAATGAATTTGACTTCTTCAAAAGTCTCTTCGTCTCCGCCGGTCATGATTGCGAGCGTTCCCGCCTTCGCCATCGGGTTTCCGCCGCTGACCGGAGAATCCAGAAGGGAGATTCCCGCTTCCTTCGCCTCTTCATAGAGCTCCTTGATGATGTTCGGAGCCGCCGAAGAGCAGTCGATGATGATATTTCCCGGCTTTCCGAATTTAATCGCCTGCCGCACGGAATTTTTAATCGTTTCGTGCGTCGGGAGCATCTGCATGATGACATTGCATGTCTTATAGATTTCATCCGGATTTTCAATCGGGTGGCCGCCGATTTCACCGAACGCCTTCATCTTCTCCGGTACGATATCGTATCCGTACACCTCGCATCCGGATTTTTTTATGACATTTGAAACCATTGGGAATCCCATAACGCCCATCCCGAAAAATCCGATTTTATAATTCTTATTCATTTTGATAAGCCTCCATTTTTAAGCATTCCTGCCTGCGCATGATTCGAACGCAGGCAGTGGAAATATAATCCTGTAATATATTAACGCGTATGGTTTCTTCTGTAAACCTTTCGTTAATCGACCAGTCCCGGAAGCCACGTTGTGATCGGCGTGCAGTATGTGATGAGCATCAATACTGTGATGGAAAGAACAAGGAATGGAGCCAGGGATTTCAGTGACTTCGACAGACTTGTCTTCGCGATCTGGTTGCTCAGCAGCAGGCAAAGACCGACCGGCGGGGTGACCAGACCGATGCAGAGGTTGAAGCTCATGATGATTCCAAACTGCATCGGATTGATGCCGAAAGCGGTAAGAAGCGGCATGATGATCGGCGTCATCATAATGATCGCCGCGTTCGCTTCCATCAGCATACCGATGATTAGGAACAGAATATTCAGGAGAAGCAGAATGATCAGCGGGTTTTGGGTCATATTCTGGAAGGTGCTGAGAACCAGCTGCGGCAGGTAGGAAACAACGATGACGTAGCTGGATGCCTTTGACAGTCCTACCATGATCATGATGACGGCGGTGCTTACGGATGCTTCGATGAACATCTGCGGGATTTCTTTCCATTTCAGATCACGATAGACGAAAAGTCCGATGATCAGCGCATATGCGACCGCAACGACGGCGGCTTCCGTTGGCGTAAAGATTCCGCCGAAAATTCCGCCCAGGATGATGACCGGCATTAAGAGCGCCCAGATGCTGTTCAGAAATGTCTTTCCAATCTGTTTTCCGCTCATTTTTTCGTGTGCCGGAAGATCGTACTTCTTTCCATAGTGAAGAGAGTAAACGATCAGAACAATGGCCAGGATAACGCCCGGAAACACAGAAGCCAGGAATAGCTGCTTCACGGAGATATTCGTGATGGATGCGTAGACGATCAATGTAATGGATGGCGGAATGATCGGTCCCAGAATCGAAGAAATTGCGGAAACAGCCGAAGCGAAGTGATCCGGATATCCTTCTTTCTTCATCGCGGGGATTGTCATGCCGCCGATCGCGGATGCGGTTGCGACGCCGGATCCGGAGATCGCACCGAAGAGAGCAGAGGCCAGAACCGTGACAACGGCCAGACTTCCTTTGATTCTTCCGATTAAAGCATTTGCGACGGCAATCAGCTTATCCGTTATACTTCTTGACATAATGTTTCCGGCCAGAATGAAGAACGGAATCGCAAGGAGCGATGCGGAGTTCATTCCGTAGAAAAGCTTTTGCGGAAGAACCAGTAAATTTATCTGGTCCATGCTGAGGGCTGCCAATGTACCGATGCCAAGCGCCAGATAAATCGGAATGCCTAGAAAAGACAAAACCAGAAGAATCAGAATCAATACAATGCCAATGTTCATACATTCTCACCTTCTTTCGGCTCTATGGCTTCAGAATTGCGGATTTTCTGCACGTTTTTTCCAATCACTTCGATGGAGGACAGTATCATCAGAACCGCACCGATCGGGATGGAGGCGTAAGGAATCGCCATTGTGAAGTGAAGCCCAGCGGAGATGTTGTTCACCGTGTACCTGCAGACATCGATGGATGCTTTCAGGAGATAAAACAGGAAAATGATTCCTAGGATTGTAGAAACTATGGTGAAACCGGCCTTTGTTTTTTCGTGCATCTTGTTCAGAAATACGTCGATTTGGAGGTGGCTGTTGCTTCGGACAGCGACAGCGGAGGCCAGCATCACATTAAGAATGAACAGATAACGTGTCAGCTCCTCGCTCCATGCGTTCGACTTTGAAAAAACATACCGCATGATAACCTGGTAGAGCATAATGACGACCATCAAACCAATCGTGACAACCAGGATGAACTTTTCGACTTTTTCCAGGCCGTCTAGAAATTTTGAATATCCTTTCATAATTGATCTCACTCCTCACTCTCTTTCCGGATCCATCGCGCGGATTTCTTCCGTCCATTTCTCAAGCTGCGGGAAGTTTTCCTTTGCGAAATCCTGGAAATAGTCTGCAAATGCAGCATTATCCACGGTGACGATATGCTTGCCTTCCTTGCGAAGACGCTGCTCGGCAGCCTTGTCTTTCTTGAGCTGCTGCTTTCCTTCTTCCTTTCCGGCGTATTCTGCCGCGTCCTTTACCCATGCCTTTACCTTCTTCGGAAGGTTGTTATAGTAGGTACGATCCATAATGAAAAGATTGCAGCTGTACACATGATTGGTTTTAATCCAATAGTCGCAAACCTCGTCAAATCCGTAATTCAGAGAATCAGCCATCGGGTTTTCCTGGCCGTTTACTGTTCCCTGCTGAAGTGCCGTGTACACATCGGTCATCGCCATAGGGGTCGGGGCCGCTTTCATCCACTGCCACGTTTTCAGATATACGTCAAGCGCCGGTGCCCTGAGCTTAAACCCCTTGAAATCTTCGATCGTTTTCATTTCCTTCGTTGCGGTAACGATGCGGGGTCCCCGGTATCCGCCGCCAAGAAGCTTGAACCCGGATTTTTTGCCAATGGTTTCTTTCATCTCTGTGCCAAGATCGCTGTTCCAGACGGTGTTGAAGTGGTCGTATCCGCTGAAAATATACGGCATCGCGTCGATGTTTGCCAAATCCGTATACGGAGCTAGGGTTCCGACGGATTCACACATAATATCGGCAACGCCGACCTTCATGCCGTCCAGAATTTCGGTTGTGCTTCCGAGACTGGCGCCGCCGTATAGATCGACTTCAATTTCACCGCCGGATTCTTTTTCAATTCTTTTTTTGAAAATTTCTGCCATGTCGTAGGCATTATCCCCGCTGGTTGAGTTCAGAGCCATCTTCCAGATGTATTTCGGCTGTTTGCCGGAGCTTTTGGTGCTGGATCCGCCGCACGCACTGAGAGGGAGCAGCGCGAAGCAGGCGATTAGCAAGGCTGCAAGAATTTTTTTCTTCATAATATTTCTGTATGAGAAAACCGCGCGCTGTTTCTCATACAGCCTCCTTTCCTGTTTGAAATATAATGTTTAGTTTTAGATACATAAAAATGCATTCAAGCCAGATTTTACTAGAGGTTAAGTCGATATTGTACTTGCGCAAGAACATTTTGTACTCTAGTTTTAATATGAGATGGGGAAAAAGTAAAATATGTTTTTTTTAGGAGAGGATAACTTTGTGTTATGAATTGTTTGAACTTATAGAATGATAGGAATATTTTATATTTACGGAAAATTCAAAGATTTATTTTTGAGAAGGATTTGAGGAAGAAAATTCGATATGGAAAAACAACAGAGAGCAGTCCTGTGCATGAAATAAAAAAGAAATAAAAAAGGGGGAGGCTGAGCCTCCCCACTGCATTCCAATAGATGAAAATGGATGGGTTTATTCGGGTATATTCTAAGTTAATTCAGGTTTATTCGGACGCCAGAACCGGACCGTTATGCGGAAAAGCAGGCATCAGCCGGAGCTTGAAGAGATTTGCCTGATGTTTCCGGTCTATGCTTTCTTTCGTTTTCGGGTCGTCGATTTCTCCTGTGCGGATATACCGGTCCAGTGTGTCATAGGTAAAGCCTAGCTTTTCTTCATCGGTGAGAGGGGTGAGTCCGTCTACCGGTGTTTTGAAGATCAGCTCGTCCGGGAGATTCATAACTTTTCCGATCCCGCGGACTTCCTGCACGGTCAGATGAGAAAGCGGGGAGAAATCGCCGGCGCCGTCTCCGTAGCGGGTTGCGTAGCCGACCCAGTCCTCCGAAAGATTGCACGTATTGGCAACGCGGCCGTTCATAGACTGTCCGACTGCGTAAACCGATGCCATGCGGAGCCGGGCAGGAAGGTTGATGATCGTGTCTTCGCCGATTGGAACCGGAAGATTGGCTTTCATTTCATGGATAATTCCGTCAAAGGCGTCTTTAATATTTATTACTGCGTAATCGATATCCAGAATTTTCGTGACGAGCTTGGAGTCTTCAATGTCCTTCTGTTCTCCGTTTGGGAGAAGAACTCCGAACACACGGTCCCGTCCGAGCGCCTCCGTAAGAAGCGCAGCTGTGACAGTGCTGTCTTTTCCGCCGCTTATAGCGATGATGCCCTTGCAGCCCGGTCCGTTCGCCTGAAAGAAGCTGCGAATCCAGTCTACGAGATCTTTCCGGGTTTTTTCAGGATCGAAATTTTTGTCAAAGAAATCCATTTTATGTACCTTTCTTCCGGGCTTTCGGGATAGCAGATAACGCCCCGGCTGCGTGCATACTGTATCATTCATGTATGAACTTATTATAGCACTGGAACAAAAAAATCGAAATATTTTGAGAAAAACAAACTGAAAAACAGAAGAGCAAAGAATGGAATTCCGGGGGAAAATTTTTTCGCTTACTAATATGCACGGACAAAGGCGGAGTGGCCGGAAGGCGCTGTTTTTCAAATTTTGTTTGTCGTAAATAAAAAAATATATATATTTTCGAAAATATTGACAAATAGAATAAAATCCTGTATAGTATGAACTGTAAACAAAATATATAAACCTTGGATGAAGAGTGAGTAGCTGCGAAAGCCGCGTAAGAGAGAGCTGCTGATGGTGTGATGGCAGTACGATGGGTGCGTTTGTGAATGGACTTCGGAGGGCGACTTGAAACCAGTCTGTGAGACCGCTGGGAGTATGGGAGACGGAGAGTAAACTTCGTCATCAAATCAAGCATATGTCAGTATGTGAAAGAGGGCGTTTTCTGAACGTCAAGCCGGGTGGCACCGCAGGAGAATATCGAGCTCCTGTCCCAGCATGATTTACTGGGACAGGAGCTTTTTCCGCTTCTTTCCCAAAAACGTTTCTTTTAAGAAAGGAGTACCAAATGACCGTTAAGACTGCGAAGGAAATTCCGTACAAAATTTATCTGAGTGAAAATGAGCTTCCGAAGTATTATTATAATGTCCGGGCGGATATGAAAGTGAAACCGGCGCCGCTTCTGAATCCGGCGACACATGAACCGCTTACGAAAGAGCAGATGGAGCCGATTTTCTGCAGCGAGCTGATTGATCAGGAGCTGGATAACGATACGCAGTATATTGAAATTCCGGAAGAAGTCCGTGATTTTTACAAGATGTACCGTCCGTCTCCGCTTGTCCGCGCGTACTGCCTGGAGAAAAAACTGGATACGCCGGCGAAAATCTATTATAAATTCGAAGGCAATAATACAAGCGGCAGCCATAAGCTGAATTCCGCCATTGCACAGGCCTATTACGCGAAGAAGCAGGGCCTTAAGGGTGTGACGACGGAAACAGGAGCCGGGCAGTGGGGCACAGCGCTTTCCATGGCCTGCGCATATCTGGGTCTGGACTGCAAGGTCTACATGGTTAAGGTTTCGTATGAGCAGAAGCCGTTCCGGCGTGAAGTCATGCGGACATACGGCGCTTCCGTTACACCGTCTCCATCGGATACGACCGCGGTTGGCCGGAGAATTCTGGAAGCGCATCCGGGAACTACGGGAAGCCTTGGCTGTGCGATTTCGGAAGCGGTTGAAGTTGCGACATCGAATGACGGATATCGTTACGTTTTAGGGAGCGTATTGAATCAGGTTCTCCTTCATCAGAGCATCATCGGTGAAGAGACGATGACCGCAATGGATAAATACGGGATTAAACCGGATCTCATCATCGGATGTGCCGGCGGAGGATCCAATCTCGGAGGATTGATCGCTCCGTTCATGGGCAAGAAGCTCCGCGGTGAAGAGGATTATCGGTTTATCGCTGTAGAGCCGGCATCCTGCCCGAGCTTTACGCGCGGAAAATATATGTATGACTTCTGTGATACCGGAATGGTCTGCCCGCTTGCGAAGATGTATACGTTGGGGCATGACTTTATTCCGTCTCCGAACCATGCGGGAGGTCTTCGCTTCCATGGCATGAGTCCGATCCTTTCGGAGCTTTATCACCAGGGTCTTATGGAAGCCAGATCCTATGAGCAGACCAGTGTGTTCGAAGCGGCGGAATACTTTGCCCGTTGCGAGGGAATTCTCCCGGCGCCGGAAAGCAGCCATGCAATCCGCGCGGCGATCGATGAAGCCCTGAAGTGCAAGGAAACCGGTGAAGAGAAGACGATCCTCTTCGGACTTACGGGAACCGGATATTTTGATCTTACCGCTTACCGGCAGTATAACGATCATACGATGACAGACTATATCCCGACGGATGAGGATCTTGCGAAGGGCTTCGAAAGCATTCCGAAGTTCCCTGGAAATGAACTGTAGAGAAAGAAACCTGAGGAAATCTTAGGATCCGGCCTGCGAGCTGAAAACATCGGCCCGCAGGCTCAAAACTTGAAACTGATTGCTTTTGTGCAGTCTTAGAATTTCTTCTTTTCTGATATAAAAAAGGACATGACTGGTTTTTTCCGGCCATGCCCTTTTGTTTTTCTGATTGATTTTTTCCTGTATTATCCTGCGATCGCGAAATACAGAATAACGACGATTCCAAGAACGATCCGGTACCATCCGAACACCTTGAAATCGTGTTTCCGGATATAATTCATAAGGAACCGGATAATCGCAATGGATATCAGAAATGCGACCAGAAGCCCGATCATCAGAATAATCGCCTCTGAAGAGCTCAGGCTGTTTCCGCCGTGGAAGTATTTAAAAATTTTGAGAAGGCTTGCTCCGAACATAACCGGAATGGCCAGAATGAATGTGAACTCCGCTGCGGTTTTCCGGCTGACGCCGACCAGAAGACCGCCGATGATGGTGGCTCCGGAACGGGACGTTCCCGGGAAGACCGCGGCGATTAACTGGAAAATTCCGATTTCAAAGGCGGTTCGGTAGCTCAGGTCGTTCAGGCTGTCGATCGGCTGTGCCTGGCGTGTTCCCGGTCTGTTCAGCGCTTTTTCGTTCCGGTTTTCGATGACGATGAACGCGATGCCGACCAGAATCAGCATGATGGAAACAACTTTCCAGTTATAAAAATGCGCGTCCAGCCAGTCGTCCAGCGCCAGACCGACGACCGCCGCTGGAATGCACGCTACTATTGTTTTTCCCCAAAGAGAAAGTGTCGCTCTTCGGAGTACATATCTTGTTTTCCCGGTCTTCGACTTATGTATTGGCCAGATCGTATCCCAGTACAGAAGGATAACAGCCATGATCGCGCCGAACTGGATGACGACGAGGAACATATTCCAGAATTCCTTGGATACATCCAGCGTAATGAATTCGTTCAGAAGAATCATATGGCCGGTGCTGCTGACAGGAAGCCATTCTGTGACTCCTTCTACGATTCCGAAAAATATTGCTTTAATAATGTTCAGCATAGAAATTTTTTCTGCCTCCGATATTCACAGCGCGTACAAAAATTTTCCGCCGCACCGCTTTTTATTTTTCCAGAAGAACGGCCGCGTCCAAAGCGATTTTCATCATGCTCCGGAATTCGTGTTCCCGTTCTTCTTTTGATGCTTTCTCTCCGGTAATGAAATGATCGCTTACAGTCATGAGCGCGCCGGCATTCTTTCCGCAGTATGCCGCATTCGCATAAAGCGCTGCGGCTTCCATCTCGACGCCAAGTACTCCCATGTGCTTCCATGGCTTCCACCAGTTTTCATCGATTTCGTATAAATGATCGCTGGACAAAGTATTTCCGGCTGCAAAAGAAATTCCATCCTGCTCTGCCGCCTTGGCAAGAGCGCGGAGCGCCAGAAGGCTGATACAGGGTGAATACGTTCCGCTTAGCCGGAACATGTCCATATAGTTCGAATCCGTCGAAGCAGAAAGGGAAAGAACGACATCGCCGATATGAAGCTCCGGCTGAAAAGCGCCCATCGTTCCAATCCGAAGGATGCTGTCAACCCCCAGCTCATTAAAAAGTTCCCAGGAATAAATGCCCATTGAAGGCATCCCCATGCCGCTTCCCTGTACAGAAAGCGTCGTTCCCTTATATTTGCCGGTGAAGCCGAGCATATTTCTGGATTTCGTATAGCATATCGGATTTTCCAGAAAGTTTTCGGCAATAAATTCGGCGCGGAGAGGGTCTCCAGGCATCAGAACGGTTTTCGCGATCGGTCCGTTCGTGTCAATGGACAAAGACAAAGCGGCCTCCTTTCCTGCATGAGTATAAATACGAAAAAAAGCGATGGGAGACACATCCATCGCTTCGTAACTCACTGGAGTACGCATCCCAGCAGATGCGCATGTGGGGACGGGTGAGATTTTATTTCGCTTCTTTCAGCGCGTTGAGTCTCTTGGTTACGTGAGAAACGTGATGACTCGCCGACTGCTTGGAAATCGTGGACTTGCGCGCAGCTTTCATAAGCTGCTTCTCAGCCTCTGTTCTCTTCGCTTCAGCGGTTTCTACATCTCCGGCAGCGATTGCCGCGTCAAAATCCTTCATGATCGCTTTCAGATCGTTCTTGATTTTTTTGTTTTTCGCTGTCTTCTTCGCTGCAACCTTGATTCTCTTTTTTGCGGATTTGATGTTTGCCATAATTTTACCCCACTGTTCAATCAGCAATTTGTTATAGAAATTCGCAAATGTTATTCTACCTTAAGATGCCGCGATATGCAAGAACAAACATTGAAAGGACGCCTTGAATCATATAAAATGTATTTATTAAATAAGAAGAAAGGGAATCACAGAAAGCAGCGTCCGGATATCCGGGCTTGGAAACAGAGTATTTCATGAATACAGAGAAAGATAACGAATATCAGAAATATATACGGAACTTCAGCATCATCGCTCATATTGACCATGGCAAATCAACTTTGGCCGACCGGCTGATCGAAAAAACGGGGCTTGTTGCGCATCGGGACATGAAAGAACAGTTCCTGGATAACATGGATCTGGAGCGGGAACGTGGGATCACGATTAAGCTTCAGACAACCCGGCTTGTGTATGAAGCAAAAGACGGGAACGAATATATCCTGAATTTAATTGACACGCCGGGACATGTCGATTTTAATTACGAGGTGTCGCGGAGCCTGGCAGCCTGCGAAGGAGCTGTCCTGGTCGTGGATGCGACGCAGGGTGTGGAAGCGCAGACGATGGGGAATGTTTATCTCGCGCTGGATGAGAATTTGGAAATCCTGCCTGTTTTAAATAAAATGGATCTTGCTAGCGCCCATCCGGAGGAAGTGAAACAGGAAATCGAGGATATGATCGGGCTTGACTGTGAAGATGCGCCCGAAATTTCTGCGAAGACCGGGATGGGAGTCGATGGTCTTCTTGAACGGATCGTGTCGGATATTCCAAGCCCGAAGGGAGATGTCGACGCGCCGCTGAAGGCGTTGATCTTCGACTCGGCCTATGACAATTACAAAGGAGTCGTAATCTATATCCGCATTTTTGAAGGACAGGTCCGGGTCGGTGACCGGATTCTTCTTATGGCAAGCGGAAAGACCTATGAGGTGACCGAGGTCGGCGTGATGGCGCCGTCTCATGTTCCGGCAAGGTATCTCCGGGCCGGAGATGTAGGTTATCTCTGTGCCGCGATTAAGACGGTTTCCGATGCCCGTGTCGGAGATACCGTGACGGAAGCAGACCGTCCTACGGATGAAGCGCTTCCGGGGTATAAGAAAGCGCAGCCGATGGTTTATTCAGGAATTTATCCGGCGGAGGGAGAAAAATATGAATCGGTGAAGGATGCGCTTGAAAAGCTGCAGGTGAACGACGCCGCGTTTCAGTTTGAACCGGAGACCTCAGCGGCGCTGGGATTCGGCTTCCGCTGCGGATTCCTGGGACTTCTTCATATGGAAGTCATTGTGGAAAGGCTCGAGCGGGAATTCGGGCTGGCGGTCATCACGACATCGCCTTCGGTTGTCTACCGCGTTGTCAAGACAGACGGCGAGGTCCTGATGGTGCAGAACCCGACGAATCTTCCGGATCCTTCCGAAATCGACCATATTGAAGAGCCGATTGTGAAGGCGGATATTATTGTGCCGAAGCAGTACGTCGGATCGATTATGGAGCTTTGTCAGAACCGGCGCGGTCAGATGCAGAGCATGGAGTACATAACGACGGACCGCGTAGAGCTTCATTATGAAATTCCTCTGAACGAGGTGATTTACGATTTCTTCGACGCGCTGAAATCCAGGACAAAGGGGTTCGGTTCTTTGGATTATGAGTTCGTGCGCTATGAAAAGTCGGATCTTGTAAAGCTGGATGTGCTTTTGAATAAGGATCTGGTGGACGCGTTCTCTATGATCGTGCACCGCTCCGAAGCATACGCCCGCGGCCGCTTTGTCGTGAAAAAACTGAAGGAAGTCATTCCGATGCATCAGTTTGAGGTTCCGATTCAGGCCGCGGTCGGGCAGAAAATCATCGCGAGGGAGACGGTCAGGGCCCACCGCAAGGACGTTATTGCGAAGTGCTATGGCGGAGATATTTCCCGTAAGAAGAAGCTGCTGGAAAAACAGAAAGAAGGAAAGAAACGGATGCGCCAGTTCGGTACGGTTGAAGTGCCGCAGGAGGCATTCACAGCAGTTCTTAAGTACGACGAAGATAAGTGACAGCGGATTGGACTGGTAGAGACGTGAAAGACAGCAGAGTGAGACCACTGGGAATCTACATCCATATCCCGTACTGTATTAAGAAATGCGATTACTGCGCATTCTATTCCATGGCAGTGGGAGATCAGGAGACTCCGGAGCTTCGTGCAAGAGAGGCTTTATACGTAGATCGGCAGATACGAAGAATCGAGCGGTACGGCTTTCATTACGGGGACGAGTATTTTGTGGATTCCATCTATATCGGCGGCGGGACTCCGTCGATCCTCCCCGCAGAATTTCTCCGCGACCTTATTGATCAGGTCCGCCGGAGCTTTCATGTGACGGAAAACTGTGAAATTACCGTGGAAGCGAATCCTGCGACGATCGATGAAAAGAAAGTGAAATTGCTGCTGAATGCGGGAATGAACCGGCTTTCGATCGGGCTTCAGTCGTTTGAACCATCGGTTTTAAAAATGCTGGGCCGGGTTCATACCGGACAGGATTTTCTGGAAAGCTACTGGGCGGCAAGAAAAGCCGGCGTCCGCAATATCAATATCGATGTCATGTTCGGAATCCCAGGGCAGACATACGGACAGTGGATCAATACATTAGGACGTGTTGTGGATTTAAGGCCGGAGCATATTTCTTTCTACAGTCTGCAGCTGGAAAAGGGTACACGTCTTTACGATTTATATAAAAAGGAGCTTGTGGAGGAGCTGAATAACGAGCTGGATCGGAAGATGTACCATGACGGGATCCGGATGATGAAAGCAGCCGGATATTCGCATTATGAAATATCGAATGCCGCAAAGCCGGGATTCGAATGCCGGCACAATCTGAAATACTGGACATTTATGGATTATCTTGGAATCGGTTCGAATGCGAGTTCCTTCATGGAAGGAGCCCGGTTTACGGAAGAACCGGACAGCGAATATCATTTGAATGATTTCATGGATGATGCCGGAGAATATGTATTCACAGGGCTTCGCCTCGCGAAAGGCATCAGCAAGCATGATTTCGGCGAGAGGTTCGGAAGAGGTTTCTGGGATGTATTCGGCGACCGGAGGGAAGAGCTTACGCCATACTTCAGCCGGGGATATCTGGTGGAATACGGAGACAGACTCCGCCTGTCGGAGGAAGGCATCGATCATTCGAACGAAATTATGGCTGTATTCGTATAGCCGAAAAACGGCAGGAGAAGGCAAAACCTTCTTCTGCCGTTTTGATTCCGTACCGGTATCCTCCGGTGCGGATTTTTTCATAATGAATGCGGAAAGCGCACGCTTTCACTTTGGCCGCCGGTTATTTCGCGTCGTCCAGGTGATGCTTCGTCACTTTCTTGTCGATGGACAGGATTTCTCCGTTCGGTTCGTATTCTACCTTAATATAGGAAGAAACTTTCTTAATGCCGCCGGCTCTGAGAGCGACCAGCTGACATTCCTTCACAATATCCATAAGCTCTTCGTAATCATCGCCTTCAATAACGGTCTCGTAAGGACCGACATAGCAGTGAAGACCGGTGCTCTTGATATATGCGATTACCTGGTCAACGATCCGAACGACTTCATCGTCGTCCAGAGTCTGCGGAAGAACCTGAATTGCTACACTTGCCTGCATATGCTGCCTCCATTTCTGTGCGAAAGCGGCCGGATGCTGAATATTAGAAATGTCTGATTCCGGTCGTGAAAATACAATGGAAAAACGCTTTCGGCTGGAGAATCCTCCTGCCCGAACACACTATAAAAGTATAGCAGTGCCGCATAATCCCGTCAAGAAAACCCTGATCCTTTGTGTTTCTTTCGTGTACGAATTTTCAACTGTTCCTGACAGAAAAGTACAAAATCCCTGTTGACATAACAGGTCTCAGGTAGTACATTATTAATAGCGATTAGCACTCGAACAAAATGAGTGCTAACAGCTAAAGGGGATGACAGCATGGAATTGACAGATCGAAAATTAAAAATTCTGCAGGCCATCATTGGTAATTATGTGATGACCGCGGAGCCTGTCGGTTCGCGGACACTTGCCAAGCAGTTCAACAATGCGATCAGCTCGGCGACGATCCGTAACGAAATGAGCGATCTGGAGGATATGGGATATCTTACGCATCCGCACACCTCTGCAGGACGCGTCCCCTCCGATAAGGCATATCGGCTCTATGTCAACAATATGATGGGTCGGAAAGAAATCCCGAAACGGGAGCAGGAGATGGTTCATGCGCGTCTCCGCGCGGACGCCAGAGAATTTGACGATATCGTGCAGCGGGCGGCGGAGCTTCTCAGTGAGATGACGAATCTTGCATCGTTTGCTTTGTCTCCGACACAGAAGGAAGAAAAGCTGAAATTCGTAAATCTCATGCCGGTAGATGAACATTCGGTTATCCTGATGATCGTGGCGGACAGCGGGCGGTCGCAGAATACACTGCTTCATCTTAAGACGGAGTATACGGAGGATATGCTTCGGATTCTCAGTAAAAATCTGACATATGATTACCGTGGAAAACTTCTGACGGATGTGCTTCGGAGCAATGTTATTCAGGATTTCCAGAAGGATCTTTCCGCGATGGGAAGACTGGAAGAGAACATCATGCCGAATTTCATGCAGACTCTGGAAGAGCTGCTGAATGTTAACCTTTATACGGGAGGACTGAGCAATATTTTCGATATTCCGGAATTCGCGGACCTTTCGAAAGCGAAGAATTTCGTTTCCATTCTGGAGCAGAAGGACAAGCTTACGAAAGATCTGATGGAACGAGAAGACGGAATGGTCGTGACGATCGGATCCGAGAACCCGGGCGATGAGCTTAAGGACTGTTCTCTGATTACGGCGACGTATCATGTGAACGGCAAATTCGTCGGAAAGATCGGTGTAATCGGACCAACCCGCATGCGGTATGATGAAATCACATCAGTCGTACAGTATATGACGGAGAATCTGGAAAATTCGTTCCGAATCGGGGACGGTCAGGAAAATGGCAGTTCAGAGGATGGTTCCGATGAAAACGAACCGAAGGAGGATAAAGATGGCTGAAGAACAGGACAAAAATCCGCAGACTTCGGAGACCCAGGCGCCGGAAAAGGATGCCGGTCTGGGCGCTGAGGAGAGCGGTTCAGAGGAGAAAAAGAGCGAAAAGATAGATCCGAAAGAAACGGCTGAAAGCAAGGAGGCCGCGAACGATAAGGAGAAAGCTCCGAAGAGCGCAGAGGATGAACCTGAGAAAGAATCGGAAGAAACGGAAGGAAAGCCGGATGCGGAGGAAGCTCCGGGAAAACCGGAAGAGGCTTCGGAAGCAGAGATTCTGACAAAGAAGCTTAAGGATTCGGAAGACCGGTACGTTCATCTGATGGCGGATTTTCAGAATTATAAACGGCGAGTAGAGAAAGAAAAAGCGGATGTATATTCGTTCGCGAACGAGAAGATGATGACCAGCCTTCTTCAGGTCATGGATAATTTTGAGCGGGCGGTTGATCAGGAATGCTCCGACGAAGCGTATCAGAAGGGCATGGAGCTGATCTTCAAGCAGCTGAAAGAGCTCATGGAGAAAGAAGGGCTGGAAGAAATAGAA
>JAQXNW010000078.1 GCA_029098205.1 Eubacteriales bacterium
ATATCGATCACTGCGGCCGGCTGCCGCTTCTGGTAAAACAGGGCTTCAGCGGCCCGATCTACTGCACGGACGCGACCGCGGATCTTCTTCCGGTGATGCTGGAGGACAGCGCGCATATTCAGGAGAAGGAAGCGGAGTGGAAGATCAAACGGAATAAGCGTGCCGGGAAGCCAGGCGTCGAGCCTCTTTACACGATGGATGACGCAATCAGGGCGTCAGAGCTGGTGCATCCGATTCTTTACGATCAGCTTCTGGAACTGAACGATGAGATGCGGATCGTATTTAACGACGCGGGACATATTCTTGGATCCGCGATCACGGAAATCTGGGTGAAGGAGAACGGCAAAGAATCGAAAATCGTTTTTACCGGCGACCTTGGCATGATGCACCGCCCGATTTTAAGGGATCCGACGATCATTAAAAAAGCGGACTGCGTGATCATGGAGACTACATACGGAAACCGGAATCATACCGATAACGCGATGGATATCCGCAAGCTGATCGATATCATCCTGAAAACAACGCGCCGCGGCGGAACTGTGGTTATCCCGTCGTTTGCAGTCGGACGGACGCAGGAGCTGATTTATCAGCTGAACGAATATTACGAAGGGAAGAATCCTTATTCGGAAGAGCTTGGAAAAATCCCTGTTTATATCGACAGCCCGATGGCCGTAACCGCGACAGAGGTATTCCGGAAGAATGCGCAGGTATTTGACGAAGAGACAAAAGAACACATTCTTCGCGGAGATGATCCATTGGATTTCAAGAATCTGAAATTTACCCGTACCGTGGCGGAATCGCAACAGCTCAATCTGGACCGGAGACCGAAAGTGATTATTTCGGCAAGCGGCATGTGTGAGGCAGGCCGGATCCGGCATCATCTCAAGCATAATCTGTGGGATCCGAAGTCGAGCGTGGTCTTTGTTGGCTATCAGGCGGTCGGATCTCTGGGACGTGCAATCGTAGAAGGCGCGAAGGAAGTTACGTTGTTCGGAGAAGAGATCAAGGTAAATGCGGAAATTTACAATCTGGAAGGTTTTTCCGCGCATGCGGATCAGAATGGACTTTTCCAGTGGCTGGCCGGTTTCCAAATCCCGCCGAAGCAGATTTTCCTCGTACATGGAGAGCCGGAATCCAAAGAGGATTTCGCAAAGCTCGTGGAGTCGAAGCTCGGGTATCATCCGATTGCGGTGAACGGGAATTCTGAATATGAAATCAATATGGAGAACGCGAAGATCGTTAACTGGGACGAAGCGCGTGAGCAGGCGGCGGAAGATGAGGATGTACAGCATGTACGGACGCAGCTTGCGGATATACACCGTAAGATGGAGCAGATCATGTATAACACCAGTCTGGCGGTTGATCCGAAAATTTCCGAGGAGAAGCTTGTGGAGATCAATAATATTATTCAGGAGCTGAATAAATCGACGATGCAGCTTGGACAGGCACTGGTAGCGGGCGAAGGCGACGAAAAATTCGAGCCGGAGGCTGCGGAAAAAGCGTAAGGAAAACGAATTGAGAATTGTGGGCGCCCCGCTTGAAGCGGGGCGTTTTTTGTTCATGGAAACCTTTGTCCTATAAGTCAGCTTTTGCTATTTTAGGCATCCTTTGCTGCGCATATACTGGGGGCACTCATTCTATCCCCGGTAAGCCTCCGGGGGATAAGGATAGAAGATTCGAGTCGCGATTTCGAGAAGAAACAGATCCCGGTGATTGGAAAGCGAAAGTCCAGTCGCCTGCTCAATCCGCTTCAGTCTGTACAGAAGGGACTGCCGATGGAGATGAAGAGCCGCTGCTGTTTTTGCGGCATTCAGATCACAGCTTATGTACATAATTAATGTCCGGATCAGATCCGGACCGTTCTTCCGGTCATTATGAAGCGGCGCGAGCATTTTTTCGGCTGCTGTTCGGATTTCCGTATCATCGTTAAACAAAGCAACGATTTTCGCTTCCAGTGTATCCTGATATTGATACCGGAAGCGTTTTTCATCTGCACTTTCCGCGAGGCGGACTGCCATGGAGGCATTATGGAATAATTCCTGAAAATCCGGCGTATCCTTGGAGATTTCGCTGATGCCGAAGCAAAATGAGAGCGATGGATAACTATTGGAAAGAGCGGTTTCCCATTGATCCAGAAATGCGCTGATTTCATCTTCCGGATGATCCGTACGATTTTCGAGGTAGAGAACTGTGTCGAAAACCTGACTGGAAATCATGATATGAAGATGTTCTTTTTCTGCTAAATCCCTTGCTTTCTTTTCAATCGTTTCGAGCAGGTCAGGATTCGGATTTTCCATATTCCGGAGCCGGAATACGATGCAGGTGTAAGGAAGGGAGAGTTGAAATCCAAGGCGTGCCGCCTGCTGTTCGCATTCTTCCCGGGTTCGGTCTGTACCTGCTGCAAGTTCACGTACAAAATCGCTCCTTAATCTTAATTCAGTCTGCCTTTCAATCGTGATCCGATGGAACCAGAGAGAGAGCGGAAGGCTGAAATACCGGGAGGCGAATTCAGGGTGCTCGGTCAGCTGAAGAAGAGGCTCGGAGTTTCCTTTTTTTATATACAGAAATCCGGCATCGATTTTCCCGGCAGAGATCGGCACGCTTAGATAGTCCGAATCGGCCAGGAGATCGGCCGCGGCTTGATGGTCTTCTTCTGCATTTTCTGCAGAAATTTCTTCCGCGATTTCGGGAGACGCGCTGATCGGTTTCAGATCCGATCCAGTCAGGAGAATTTCTGTATGAAGTGTATTTCGAAGAATGGCGATGGCCTCTTCCATCGCATGCCCTTCATAAAATAAATTGAGAAGACGGTTTTGAAGCTGCTGAAAGATCAGGGTTTTTTCCGAAGCAATTTCACGGGATACTTCATCGATTATTTTTGAAAACGGAATTTCCCAAGGAATTAAAAATACCGGAAGTGAATAGGATTCCGCGATGGACAGAACGGAATCCGGAATGTCTGTTTTCTGCTTAAATGTAAGAAACAGAGCGGAGGCGTCTGCGCTTCCGACTTTCTGTACAAGTTCAGGGAGAACCGAAGCGTTTTTCTCATAGCCTGCAGCCGTGGAAAGAACAAGTTCATTTTCACGGATAAAGTCATCTACAGGAAGTTCCTGCACGGAAATGGATGAAACGAATCTCCGCGTAAGATCCTGATAGGGTGTGATCTGCCGGATTCTGGAAAGAAGGTCGGAGGAAATAAGCTGAAGCAGTGTGTACGCCATTATGAACATCCTTTCTTATGTTGTGAAATAATTTTATACAAAGATTATGAAAAAATCTATATATATTCATAAATTATATATATAGAATCAAGTCGGAGAGATCTCTATAATTCATTACAGAAAATGAAATTGTGCAGAAAAAGCACGAAAATATTCCGGAATATTTGTGTTCATTTTAAGCTTATACATACTGAGAGAAAGGTGAAAATGATGGGTATCAATACAGATCTTCTTCATGCGGAGCAGGTACATGCGGAACTTTGGGGAACTTATGAGCCACATGCGATGGCGCATGTAAGCCCGATTTACCAGACCTCGACATACGTTTTAAAGGATTTTGACAGTGCGGTTTATCTGAATCAGCATGTGGAGGATGGATTTGCATACAGCCGGTTCGGAAATCCATCGACCGATGAACTAGAAAAGAAAATCGCGCATCTTGAGCATGCGGAGTCAGCTCTCGCTGCAGCGTCCGGACTCGGAGCGATTTCAACGGCAGCCATGAGCTGCATTAAGGCCGGCGATCATGTGATTATAGGCGATGTTATTTACGGATGCTCGTATACTTTATTCGCGAAAGTTCTAAGCCATATGGGGATTGAATATACCCGCGTGGACACATCGAAAGTGGAGAATATCGAACAAGCGATCCGGCCGAATACGACGCTGGTTTATGTAGAGACACCAGCGAATCCGACGCTGAAAATCAGCGATATTCAGGCAATTTCGGATTGTGTGCACTCCCATAAGGGAATTACGCTGATTGTAGACAGCACGTTCGCCTCTCCGTATCTGCAGAATCCGCTGGATCTTGGCGCGGATCTTGTCGTACATAGCGCGACAAAGTATCTCTGCGGTCATGGAAATGTAGTGGCTGGTGTTATTGCGGGCGATAAAGAGAGGATTCATACTTGCCGGATGCCGTATCTCCAGTGCTTCGGCGCGGTTTTGGACCCGTTTGCCGCATGGCAGCTGATGAATGGCATGAAGACACTTGGAATCCGTATGGAAAGGCATTGCCAGAATGCGATGAAGGTTGCGAAGTATCTGGAGAATCATCCGAAAATCGAACGGGTATATTATCCGGGTCTTGAAAGTCATCCGACGCATGAAATCGCGAAGAAGCAGATGCACGGAGGATATGGCGGCATGATGAGTGCGGATATTAAAGGCGGTCTCGATGCGGTCCGCACCGTCATGAACAATGTGAAAGTGTTTAGTCTGGCGACATCTCTTGGAAATGTCGACTCTTTGATTCAGCATTCGCCGACGATGAGTCATTTCGACATGACGCCGGAAGAGCGATACGCATCGGAAATTTATGACGGGCAGGTTCGTCTTTCGATTGGTATCGAAGATGCGGAGGATCTGATTGCGGATCTGGATCAGGCGCTGGCGCTGATTTAACGTTTTATGAAAGTTTGTTATAATCCTGCTGAAAACAGGCGGAAACCGGAAGGAAGGGTTCCGCCTGTTTTTTTGATGCGGAAGCATCCGTCTCCGAAGCGTCGAAATGTGTCGATTGCATTCCCCGCATGCGCATGGCAATATTCGGATAGGAAGTGAAAACTGGAAAAATTTACAGAGTGATTCTCCGGTTATAACGGAGAATGATCGGAAAGAAGGAGAGTCGATGAGCAGAGAGTGGCAGCAGACAAGATTTCGCGAATTGGTCATGCCGGATACCGTCTATTATCAGTCGATTTGGGCGGTGCGGGATTTGGTCCGGATGGAAAAGCGGCTGGCTTTGATCCGGAGCGGCAGTGGAAAGACTGCGGCAAATACAGAAACTGCGCCTGGCCGGAATCTGTCTTCCGAGGAGGAGCAAGTGGCAGAGGGCATGGCGGAATATGCGAATGCAGGGCTGAAAGGGGATCCTGAGAGGGAAACGAGGATTTTGGAGCGGAGAATTCATGCGATCCGCGCGGCGCTTGGAGATGTGCCGCCGATGTATCGTGCGTTTCTATTAGATAATATCATTTTGAAGAAGAACGAATCCTGTTTTCCCAATAAGCTCTGGCGAGTCTGGAAGCAGAGATTTCTGTATAACGTGGCGAAGAATCTGGAACTGATCTGAAAGGGAGGCCGGATTGGAACGAAATCGAAGGATTCTGGGATGCCTGCTGCTGGTGATCAGTATTCTTTCTGTACTAACCTGGGAACGGTTCGGAAGGAATCGCTTTTTATATAAGGAAGTGCTGGTACTGAATCGGAATGTCGCAGCCGGAACAGTCATCACAGAAAAATTTCTTCGGAAGGAACGGATGGAAAATCCTCCTGCCGGCGCGGTTCGAAGCGGCGAGGAAGACAAAATTCTTGGAATGGAAAGCGTGCAGCGGATTCATAAGAATGTGCCGCTGTTCGAGGAAGACTTTGTGAAGGATGGAATGGCTTCCGGAGCTTTAATTGACCGGTATGTGCTGGAAATACCGGAGCATTGGATTGAATCAATGCCCAGGTCGATGGCAAGGGGAACGATTGCGGTGCTGTGGATGCCGGGGAAGGAAATTGCCCGCGTACGGGTGCTTCGGATGGAAGATGGAAAGGCTTTGGAAGTACTGGCTTCTTCCGCTGAAGTACAGCGGATTTCACAGATGGCAGAGGGCGGAGGTAAATTTGTGATTTTAGAAGGATAGTCTTCCTGTGAAAATGGTATCTCCGGAATCTGAGAATCGATTTGGTGAAGAAGAGTGAGTATAAATTATGGTGTATGCGGCAGGGAGCATTAATTAGGAAGGAATTGAAGCATGAAAACGCTGACAGCGATCATTGGAGCGGATGCCGGATGCGGCTCGACCATGTGCGCGGAAACCGCTGCGGAGCTGATCGGAAAGAACGCCTCTGTTTTACTGATTTCTGCTTCCGGTAAGTTCGGGGATGACTATATTCAGAATAAAGAAGGCTGTTCGCTGGATGATCTGAAAGCAGCGCTATTAAGCGGCAGTCTGGAAGAAAAGGAATTTCTCCGTTCTCTTGTTCGAGAGAAGGGTATTATGATTCTTCCGAGTGTTCGGGACCCATCAGATGCGGATCGATATACAGGAGAAGCGATGAACTGCCTGCTTCAGGCGGCGGATCGATACGAATATGTGATTCTGGATCTGGGAGAGCGGATGGATTCGCCGTTTCTTCTTCGTGGCGCAGAGGCTGCGGATCGAAGGTACTTCGTTCTGACGCAGCAAGCAAAGACTCTCAGAAGATTCCGGGAGAGGAAGGAGAAAATTCTGGATCCTCTGTCCATAAACGGGCGGATTGTGATCAACAAATACAGAAGATCTTCGATTCTGCCTTCGGCAAAGGAAATAGAGTCGGAATTCGGGATGCCGGTATGCGGTACGATTCCATGGCTGGACAGCGGATGGCAGGCGGAGGCGGAGCGCAGCATCTTGTTTCGGGATGGCCGCGCGCTTCGCACGATGGAGAATATCGCGCATGAAATTACAGGAAAAATGAAAGTACGAAAAACGTGGAAGAAAAATTGGATGTTCAGAAAGGTATAGGCGAAAGCGAGAAGAAGGAGGATGAAGGAGCGGATGCTTTTCAGGGCGTACTGGAAGCTGTATCCGATGAATTCTCCAGAGAATGGGAGAATTCGGATGATCTTCTTAAGAGTGTCCGGCTGGAAAGAGAAAAGCGGGCTATCATCGGCTATGAGAAGGAGGTTCGGTATTATAAAGAAAAAATCCGGGAAATACTTCGAAGGAAGAGGATGACGGGCGCACGGTATCCGGTCTGGTATCCGAATTTAGTGGAGGCGGTCTTTGCGGAGCTTTACGGTTTAGCCGGCCTCGCGCCATGGGCGTACGATATGGACGAAAAATACCGGCTTTCTTCTTCTGCGAAATTGATCGGGGACCGTCTTTACTGTTTGATGGACGGAAAATCTGTATGTATGCCGCAGAGGATTCCGGAAAAAAGAAGAGCGCAGCTGATTCGTTCTCTTCTTCTTGCGACGCCGGAAGAACGGGTGGAATACGGCTTTCACGAAGTATATCTTCAGAATGGAATCCGTATCACGATTTACTCCGGACATCGGATCAAGAAAGGGCAGGAAGTCATCGTGCTTCGAAAGTATATTCTTCGGGAAATGTCCTTTGAAGAGCTGGTTCGTCTCCGGACTATTCCGGCAGGTTCTGCAGAACTGTTTCAGAGTATGATCCGGCTTGGATTTAATGTAATTATGGCCGGGCAGGTGCGCTCTGGAAAGACGACGTTTCTCCAGGTATGGCAGATGCAGGAAGATCCTTCTCTGGAAGGGCTCGCGATTGCGACTGATCCGGAAACAGACTGGCATGCTTTGATGCCGGAGGCTCCGGTCATGCAGATTGTAGCAGATGGGCAAGATCTGGATACGCTGACGAAGTCTCTGGTTCGGGGAGACAACGATTATGTTCTTCTTGAAGAGATGCGGGACGCAGCCGCTTTCCGTCTGGCTCTGGACATTACTTCCCTTGGAACGAGGCGGAGCAAAGCGACGATTCATGATCAGAGCGCTCTGGATGTCCCATACCGGATGGCATCGGAAATCGCATCACATTATGGTGGGAATGTGCGGGATCTGATTGCCCGCGTTTATCAGAATTTCGATTTGATCCTTGAATTCACGCAGGATCCGAAAAACAGGGCGCGGAAAATCATGAAGGGAATGATTGCGCTGGATCGGGATGAAGCGGAAGACCGGGTATTTGCATACAGAATCTGCCGGTATGATTTCATTCGGAATGTATGGAGGTGGAGTTCGAACTTTCATTTGAAGAAAGCGGAGCTTGCGGATCTGGATCCTGAAGAGTACCGTCATATGCTCCTGATCCTTTCGAACCTTTCCGAGGAGTCGAATCTTCCCGGCGGGAACATAATCGAGCCTGCGTATTATCAGAGAAGAAGGCAGAAGGAAGAATGAGATATATTTTTTATTTGCTGTTTTTCGCCGGGGTCTGCTTACTGGAATATCCGCTCCTTCGAAATTGGATGATGCGGATTCCGCTTCACATCCAAAGAAGGCGGAGGCTTCGAAGCGATCTTTTAGGCAGCCTTCCGGCGAGGAATGAGTCTCGGGTGATCCGCGAAATCCGAAAGCTTTTGGAGAGTACAGACAGCCGCTGGTTTCGGAATAATCCGGCGGGGCTTCTTTTTTCTGCAGCGGCAGCCGGATGCGCTGTATTTTTTATCCTGCTTCTTGCGGAAGGCTTCTTTTTCGCGGTTGTTTTTTCCGCGGCTGTATTTCTTCTCCCCTTTATATTTCTTCGGCTGAATCTTAAGGAGGTCCGGGTGGAAAGCTCGCGGGAAGGGGATGTTCTGATCCGTGAGCTTCTGAATCAGTACCGGATTCGCGGCGGAAACATGAAAGAGGCGATCGAAGCGGCGGCAGAAAGCATCTCGGGTGCGCCGCATTCCCGGCATATTCTTTTAGAGCTTGCCAAAGGGCTGAATCAGGCATATACCGATGCGGAAATCCGTAAATGCCTGGATACATTCCGGTATTCTCTGGATACTTCGTGGGGAAGTGCTTTGGCTTCCGCGATCTACTATTCGCATGTCCGCGGCATTTCCGTGACGGATGCGCTTACAGATCTTTCGGAGTCTTTAATACGGAGCCGAAGCGTTCTGGAATGGGCGAGAAGAGAAAACAGTGAGGCGGGGATGATGCTGCATGTGCTTGCGCCGCTTTGTTACGGGCTGTCGGCTTTTGCGGCTGTGTTTTTCTTCCATTTCACTCCATGGAAATTTATCCGTTATCAATTTGGAACTGCTCTGGGATTAAGGTGGTTTTTGTTTTCGGCTTTCGGGGTATTGATCGGTTTTATTCTGGAGAAAGTTCTTTCGAAGGAAAAAATGGATTTCTAGAGGCTGGACGGACTTCGGAATGAGAAGATTTATGTTTGAAAAAGCAGAGAGGAGGGATTTTGAGAAAGCTTGGAGTCAGACGTCTTTTTCTTATGAAGCGGAAATGCTCATGGAAATCCGCGGCTTGGAATCAGGAAAAAAGCAGTCTAAAGCAGAGAGGAATCTGGAAAAAATATCAGGATCACCTTCTTCGAAGAGCTCGGGAGCAGGAGATTTTTACAAGCTGCATGATTCTCAAGAATCTTTCGATTGTACAGAAGGATTTCCCGATGTCCGCCGATTTTTATCTGGAGCGGTTAATGGAAGACAGCCGGTATCTTCGGAGTATTTACGGTGAGATGCTTCTTCTCTGGCGGAGCGGTATGGGAGAGAAGGCATTCTTCGTGCTTGAAGAGCGGGTTCAGACGAAAGCGGCAGTTAATTTTTCGCTGATCTTGTCAAAGTTAGACCAGGTGAATCCATCGGAGCTGGTCAGTTCCATGCGGTCGTTTGAAGAATCGTTTTCAGAGGAACGCGTAACCCGGGCAACGCGGCGCGCGTATATCCGGAGCCTGATTGTGACTGCTGCGTCTGCGGCATCGGTTTTCCTGATTCTGATGAATTTTATCATCGTTGTTATTTTTCTTGATATGGAGGTTACGCTTCAGAATTTACTGTCATAGGGTCAAAGGGAGGAGCTGTGAAAAATCTGATTATTATCATTGGAACCATTATGCTGGGTGTTTTGATTGTGAATACGATGATCTTGGGAGATGGAGAAGACAGTCTCCGCGGCGCGGCCGGAAGTCTGGTTTCCCGCGGCACGGATGTAATCCGGACGATTTCACCGGGAGAAGGAGAATAATAGATGAAGGAGCTTCTTGTAATCCTAGGAATGATTCTTCTTGCATCCGGAATTTTTGTTCAGGTCACGGGACCTGAACAAAGCCTGCTTTCAGAAGGACAGCGCGTCCTGTCATCCTTCCGGATGCAGGAGGAAACCGGAGGCACAGCGCCGTGAAAAATTTGATTACTTCGTTTGCCTGTTTGATTCTGCTTCTCGCGGTTCTCCTTCAGTTTGTGCAGTTTCAGGTACTGTTCCTTCATATCCTCCGCTGTGAAGACGCGGCCGATTCTCTCTTTGAAGAGGTACGGAAAGAGGGATGCGTTACGGAGTCCGCAGAGCGCGCGTTCCGGAAGCAGGTGCAGAAGGAGCTTTCCTGTGACGAGAAAGAAATAACAGTTCAGGGCGCTTCGCAGCGGGAAGAAGAAGGAGCTCTGATTCCGGTCCGCGTTTCTTTCCCTCTGAAAAATCTTGTGCTTGCCCCTGCCTTCTGGGGAATTCGGGAAGAGAAAAACCAAGAAAATTTTGTGATCCGGCGGTGCATTGTAAGCGAATATTTGGAAGAAATTCCGAAAGAAGAAGCGTCGGGCAATGTGAAGGAGGTGAAGGGAGAGTCCGATGCGGAAGGAGCTTCGCTATGAAAAATTTAATCATAACCGCGGCAATCCTCATATATGCTCTTGTTATGATGGGCTCTTTCATCCAGCTGGACCGCACGGGTCTCATGCATAGGGAGATGCAATGCAGTGCAGAGGAGGCGGCGGCTGCCGCAGCGGTTTCCGGAAAAGAGGAAACCGCGGACGGCGAAATCCAGTTTCGAAAGGATATCTGTGAAAGCGCGGCGAAAGAGGCTGCTTTTGCAAATCTGGAGGAAACGGAGAATCCGGAGCTTCGGATCCGTTACAAGGAAGGCGTTCATCCGCAGGTACAGGTACAGATTCGAAAGGGAAAGTTCCGGGCAGAAGCGGTCTGTGCATTGGTAAGAACAGAAAACGGCTGGAGAGTTCAAAGGCGCTGAACGCATTTTCCAGGCCGCATCTTCAGAGGAGAGCATGAAATCAAATTTTATGAAGCTCCCAGCGGTACTGCGGGATGATGTATTTCAGCTCGTAGAGACGGACAAAATCTCCGATTCTGGACTGACAGGTGTAGAGGATGACCGGTTCTCCGGAAAGATGCATCGTCTCTGTCCGTGTGATCCGGTCGATTTTTACTTCGATTCGTTCGCCGGACCGGTCCATATAGCGGAATTTATATGGGATGGGATTTCTGGTTCCGGTAAATGTCGCAATCATGTCGATGGGAAGATCCAAAACTTTCATAACTATTCCTCCAAAAGAACATATGTTCTTTTATGAAAAGTATAGCACGCAGGGAATTGGCTTTCAAGGGGACAAAAACGATGTATGCGCCGCGCATACTTTTTTTACCGGCGGGAACTTTCTGTGCTATCATAAGAACGGTATTTTTATGATTTTTACAGGGAACAGCAGAAAGGGGAGCGTTATGACGGCACCGAATCCTGTGGCATTTCATATTTTCGGAATCGATATCCGCTGGTACGGAATTCTGATTGCGACCGGATTTATTCTTGCGATCATCATCAGCTATTACCGGGCGCCGAAGCACGGAATCGCATCCGAGCATGTCTTGGACCTCGCGATTTGGATGATTCCGATTTCCATCATCGGAGCGCGCGCGTATTATGTATTGTTCAGCTGGGATCTTTATCGGGATAATCCGATTTCTGCCTTTGATATCCGCGCGGGGGGCCTTGCGATTCACGGCGGGCTGATTGCCGGGATACTGACCGCTTATTTTGTCTGCCGTCACTATAAAATCCGCATGATCGAAATGATGGATACCGTATTTCCGACCGTGGCTCTGGCGCAGGCGATCGGGAGATGGGGAAACTTCTTTAATTCCGAGGCCCATGGCGGACCGACGAACCTCCCCTGGGGAATTATCGTAGATGGGCAGAAAGTGCATCCAACGTTTTTGTACGAATCGATCTGGTGCTTCCTTCTGTTTCTGTTTTTGATCTGGCTGGATAAGCGCAGGAAGTTCCCGGGGCAGATTTCCTGCTGCTACGGAATGCTTTATTCTTTCGAGCGCGGGCTGGTAGAGCAGCTTCGGACGGACAGTCTGATGATCGGGCCGTTTAAGCAGGCGCAGGTTCTGAGCTTTTTCGTATTCGTATTCTGCCTGATCGCCTATATTGTTCTGAATGATCGTGAAAAACAGAAAAGCAAGCAGATAAAATAAAAAAACAAATTTACATACAATAAAAGTTGGTTTTAGTATTGACAAAAGAAAGAGAGGCGTGTATTGTATTACATGTAAGTTCGGTGGGTAATTAAAGAACGCCGGATGAATCATTGAGAAAGAGAGGAAACGACGGAAATGTTCACGCTCGGATGTGACAATTTCAAGACGATGCGAATGCAGGTCATGTGCATGTGTAAATTCAAGCCAGCACAAAAGCCGCGCAGCGCAGCAGAATTTGTTCGTCTGAACGCGAAAGATCTGTGATTTTATGCCGGAACGTAAGGGAGTGCCCTGCGGGAGGGCCTGTATGAGACAGAGAAATCGTTTCAGAAAGGTAAATTTTGGGAGCATCTTGTGCGGGTGCTCCTATTTTTATGCCTTCAGAAGGGAATGGAAAAATGAGAAAGCGGTCTACGGCGGGAGGCATCCCGCGAATGCGGACAGAGTCGAAATATTCGAAGCGAAGACGGATTCGCTGAATGCGGAATGAAACGCATAGATGCAGGGGGATTTGGATAGAATGGCAAAGATCACACTGGAAAATATTAATAAGGTGTATGTGTCGAAAGAGAATCAGGTCGTTGCACTGAAGGATATAAACGTCTCCGTTGAAAACGGGGAAATCCTTGGAATCGTCGGTTTTTCCGGAGCCGGAAAGTCGACGCTGGTGCGAATGATCAATCTTCTTGAGAGACCGACATCCGGAAAAGTTTTTCTGGAAGAAACGGAGCTTACGGCTTTGCCGCAGAAAGAGCTCCGGAAGGAGCGGCGCCGGATCGGGATGATTTTCCAGCAGTTCCAGCTGTTTGCTTCCCGGACGGTTTTTCAAAACGTTGCTTTTCCACTTAAATACACGGGGCTTTCCAAAGAAGAGATCGCGGAAAAGGTCCGGTCTCTCCTTCGGCTGGTGGACTTAGGTGAGAAGGAAGGCGCGTATCCTTCGGAACTTTCCGGAGGGCAGAAACAGAGAGTCGCGATTGCGCGGGCGCTTGCGACAGATCCGGAGGTGCTCCTCAGCGATGTAGCGACCAGCGCGCTGGACCCGCAGGCTACCAAGTCCATTCTGGAGCTTCTGAAGAAGCTGAACCGGGAGCTTGGAATTACGATCGTCATGATCACGCATGAGATGGACGTTGTGAAAGACATCTGTCAGCGGGTGATCGTCATGGAACATGGTCAGATCGTGGAAGAGGGCGGCGCGTATGAAATATTCAGTGCTCCGAAGAAACAGATCACGAAAGACTTTGTCAATACCACGATGAACATGACGAAGATCGGCGAAATGATCGATCGGAACGATCCGCTTGTGGAAATTGAAGATTCCGAGTGCGTCGTCCGGTTCACATATCCTAAGAACAGCGGGGATGAGCCCCTTGTATCGAAGGTGTCCAGAGAGTTCGGCGTGGATATTAATATTTTCTTCGGAAACATTGACTATATTTCCGGGCGCCCGATCGGCGGCCTAGTTTCCGTAATACACGGCGATCCGGAAAAAGTCAAGGAAGCGATCCGTTACTTCCGGGAGCAGGGTGTGAAAGTGGAGGTGCTGAAAAGTGGAAGACTTTTTAACTAAGATAATGCCGAATGTCATGGCACAGAGCGACGTATTTCTTCAAGCGATCTGGGATACGCTGGTTATGACGGCATGGTCCTTTGCCTTCATATTCTTTCTTGGCATCATCCTCGGCATCATGCTGGTTGTAACGAAACCGGGCGGCATCGCGCCGAACCGGCCGCTTTACGAAATCGTGGACAAAGTGATCAACCTGTTCCGTTCGATTCCGTTTGTCATTCTTCTTGCTGGTCTGATGCCGCTGTCCCGCCTCATAATGGGAACGGCCATCGGAATGCCGGGTGCGATTGTGCCGCTGGTGATCGGATGCACTCCGTTTTATTCCAGACAGATCGAGTCGGCGCTTGTCTCCGTAGACAAAGGAAACATTGAAGCGGCTCAGTCCATGGGATGCAGCAATATCGGAATTATTTTCCGGGTTTACCTTAAGGAAAGCATCTCTGCGATTGCGCGCGGAACGACGATTACGATCATCAGTCTTTTCGGACTGGTCGCGATGGCAGGTGCAGTCGGAGCCGGAGGCCTTGGAGACTTTGCCATCCGGTTCGGCCATGACCGGGGTCAGACAGACGTTACGATGGCGACCATCGTTGTGATGGTGATCATTGTTTCGATCGTACAGCTGATCGGAAACCGCATCGCGAAAAAGAACGAACACTGATTCGCGCAGATTGATTCATATAGTTCATATAGATTGATTCATACAGAGTGTATAATTCGATGTTTCGAATGAAAATACATTAAATTTCAAAGGAAGAAATTTCAGGGAAAGTGGTTTAGGAGGAAACAATGAAAAGTATTTGGAAAAAATTAGGGGCCGTTCTTCTGGTCGGCATTCTGGCTTTGACAGCCACCGCGTGCGGAAGCAGTTCGAAATCCGACAGCTCTTCTTCGAAAAGCAGTTCGAAGTCTGAGGGCACGCTGAACAATTACAGCAAGGACAAGCCGGTTACGGTGAAGGTGGGGCTTACCGCGGCGATTTATAAGGAGATCTGGGATCCGATCGCGAAGGATCTTAAGAAAGAGGGAATCAATATCGAGCAGGTGCAGTTCTCCGATTATGTAACACCGGATGAAGCACTGGAAAATGGCGAAGTGACCATCACATCCCACCAGCATCACGCGTTTCTCAAGAGCACTGTCAAGGACAAAGGCTGGAACGATCTTGTATCCGCGGGAGATACCTTTATTATCGCGATGAACCTTTATTCGAAAAAATATAAGGATGTCAAAGACATTCCGGACAAGGCGACCATTGCGATTCCGAACGATGCTTCGAACGAAGGAAGAGCGCTGAAGCTTCTGGCGGACGCGGGTCTGATCAAGTTGAACGACGATGAAAATCCGAATCTCAGCAGCATTACGGAAAATCCGAAGAACCTCGAGTTCAAGGAACTGAACGCGGCGGATGTTGCGCCGGCTCTTCCGGATGTAGACGCGGCGGTGATCAACGGAAACTACGCGCTGGACGCGGATATTAATCCGGACAGCTGCATCTATAAAGAAACGAAGTACAGCGATGACAGCTATTTCTGCCTGATCGCGGTAAAAGAGAAAAACAAGGATACGAAGGCAGTCAAGAGAATCGTAGAGCGGTTCCAGTCCGATGCGACAAAGAAAGTATTCAAGGATAAATTCAACGGATATTTCGTACCTGCA
>JAQXNW010000079.1 GCA_029098205.1 Eubacteriales bacterium
TACACCCTCTATTCGGCTGTCCGCTATTCCACAAAGATGCTTCCGCCGATGAATTCCCGGATAATTGAATTATTCGGGACAATCGAATCATCATCAATCGTCCGGAACCACCTGAGCAGCCGAAGGATCCTCTCCGCCTCCGGATAATTCGGATCGTCCTTCCGGACCTGACGGAGAATCGGCTCCGCATATTTTTTCAGCAGCGCGATTTCATAGATGTGGTAAGAATTGTATGTCGCGTCCGCCTCTCCGCTGTACGGGAAAATATTCGTATCCTCTCCGTTCCGGACATTCGGCCAGAGATCCAGCGTCATCGACGCGCTGTGACCGCGGAACCGGTAATCCCGAACCAGCCTCCGGAGCATTCGTTCATCCGTCGTAGGCACCCGGTTATGCTCATCCAGATTAATCTGCGTCAGAGGGCTGATATAGATCCGGAAAATTTCATCTTCCGGAATTCCTTCCGAAAGCTTTCGATTCAGTGCGTGGATGCCTTCGATGACAATCGGATCGTCGTCCTTGGTCTGCACAATCCGTTTTCCGAACTCCTTCTTTCCCGTCATGAAATTGAAAACCGGAAGATCCGTTTTTTCACCGGCAAGGAGCTGGTTCATATTGCGTTTAAATAAATCCAGATCCACCGCGTCCAGATTCTCATAATTCAGCTCCCCGTTCTTATCTGGAACCATCTCATCCCGGTTCACGAAATAATCGTCCGTGCTGAAATAGGTCGGATGGAGTCCGTTCACCTGAAGCTGCACCGCGAGCCTTCTGGCGAACGTCGTCTTTCCGGAAGAAGAAGGTCCAGCCACCAGAATCATCCGCTTTCTGGAATCCCGGATTTCATCCGAAATTTCGACAAGACGCTTCTCATGAAGAGCTTCCGAAAGAAGAACCAGCTCCCTGGCGTCTCCGCTGTCGATTTTCCGGTTTAACTCATTGACGAAATTAACGCCTGTGATGCTTTCCCACTTCTCCTGCTCTGCAAATGCGATATATAAATTCGGCTGATCATGATAAGGCGGAAGCTCCTCCGGTTCTTTACAATTCGGGTAGCGGATCAGAAGTCCCTTATGATACGGGGACAATTCGAAAACCTTCAGGTATCCTGCCGAAGGAACAACCAGTCCAAACGGAAAATGATACTGCCCGTCGATCCGAATCAGCGAAAACTTCTCTTTTTCCTTACCCTGCAACAGCTCAATCAAATGGGCGGAATCTCCCTGCTCTTCAAAAATCTTCAGCGCCTGCGCCTTAGGAACCTCCACCCGCTCAAAAGGAACCTGCTCTTCCGCCATCGTACGCATCTCGATCTGAATTTCCTCTAAAGCCGCGTCCGGCACCGGAATCATCGATGGAATCTCTGCATAGAATCCCTGATTCAGGGAATTCTGTATTTCTACACTCTTAGCGCCGAAAACATTCCGAAGCGCTGTAACGAAAAGCATCGAAAGCGAATCTTCGTAGACACGGATCGCCGGCCGATACTCCAGCCCATACAGACGAACCGAAGCATTGTCCGGAATCTTCTGGAGAAGATCCTGATACTGATTGTTCACACGAGCCGCGATCGGCTGCACAGGAATTTCCAACGCGTGCTCCTCGGCGAATTCTTCCAAAGTAATTCCTTCTCTCTCTTTAAAAAGGAGAGAAGACATTCCTGTCTCCAATGTAACTCTCATAACTGTCTCCGATCAAATGGGAAATAATATTCCCATGGTATAATCCAAAATTTATGAAACAGTTCAATACAGAACCATTGTAGATTATACCACAGTCAGGAGACAGAAACACCGATGTCAGAAAAGAGCCGGGCGCAGGGTTTTTCCGCCGCTGTCCTTCGGAAACCGAAAGATCCCGGAACCCGGCCACCGTAAACTCTATGCGATCCGAAAAAGCATAGCAGAAAATCCCCTCCGAATTTTCTCGACAACCACAATCATCATAGCGGAATGGAACGATCCTCCTCTTCATCCTGATTTTCCGCCGCTTCCGCGCTTCCGGGCTCTGCCAATGCGGAAGCCTGACCGATGTCATCGCTTTCATAGAGATCCTCGTTCGTATCCACGTATGGAGATCCATTCTGCAGCACCTTCTGATTTCTGTACCTGAGATACCCGTCCACCAGCTTCCGCATTTCATCATCGAACAGCGTCAGGCCCTTCGACATCCGTTCGTGCTTCTCATCCCAGTCCCGAACGTCAAATTTCGGCGCGGCGCCGTTCCAGCTGACAAGATTCAGTTCTTTCGTCCATCCGTTTGTTTTCTTACCGAGAACCGCAATCTGCTCCTTAAGTTCCATTGTGATTTTCCTGTTCTCCGCCATATGTTTCTCTCCTTTCGGTACGATTACAATTTTCCATATATTATATTCATTTCCATATATTGTCAATTACGAGCGCATAAAAAGATGCGTCCCGGGAAAAGAAACTCTTTCCCCAAAGGCACACACCCGCATGTTTCCACCTATTTCAAATCCAACGACACCGGACAGTGATCGCTCCCCAGAATTTCGCTGTGAATGTCCGCAGACCGGATCCGGCCGCGCAGGCGGTCGCTGACCAGAAAATAGTCAATCCGCCATCCCGCGTTATTTTTCCGGGCATTGAACCGATAGCTCCACCAGGAATACGCGCCCGTCTCCTCCGGATGAAGATAGCGGAACGTATCCGTGAAACCAGATGCCAGAAGCTTTGTCATTTTTTCTCTTTCCTGATCCGAAAAGCCTGGATTTCCGCGGTTTGTCTTCGGATTTTTAAGATCGATCTCCTCATGCGCGACATTGAGGTCCCCGCACAGAATCACCGGTTTCTCCTGATCTAATTCCAGAAGATACTGCCGGAGGTCATCCTCCCATTCCATCCGGTAGTCAATGCGTTTAAGCTCCGGCTGCGCGTTCGGCGTATACACGGTCATAAAGTAAAAATCAGGAAACTGAAGCAGAATCGCCCTGCCTTCATCCTGATGCAGTCCGAAGTTCATCTTGACATTCTCCGGCTCGATTTTCGAAAACACCGCCGTTCCCGAATATCCCTTTCTCTCCGCACTGCAGAAGTACTGCCGGTAGCCCGGGAGATCGACATCCGCCTGCCCCGGCTGCATCTTTGTCTCCTGCACCGCGATGACATCCGCGTCAAGACTCTGCACCGATTCAATGAAACCCTTTCTAAGACAAGCCCGAAGGCCATTCACATTCCAGGATACAAAACGCATAATAATACCTCGCACATTTCTATTTCCACAGGGGATTCCACGGTACGGTTCGCCGGACAAAGCCCGCGCTGCTCCTCTTTCAGTCCTTTCATCCTCTTCCGTATTCCGCATTTTCCGTCTTCCGCATTCTTCAATCCCAAAATATATACTCAGAATACGAACCCCGAGTACGAAAAAACCTCCGGAATATTTTTCCGAAGGTGCGCATAAGAGAGCGGGCGAAGGGAATCGAACCCTCGATTTAAGCTTGGGAAGCTCATGTTTTACCACTAAACTACGCCCGCAGAAAAACGGAGCAAGCTCCGAAATGCAGTATCGTTATTATACAATCATTTCACTTCTCCCGCAAGTCCGAGTTCTTCCGGATCCGGACTTTCAGGTAGCAGATTTTCTTCCCCGCGTTCGCGAATTTATCCTCGTACTCTGTCGTGATCAAGGGCTGCCCTTTCCGGGATGCATGAAAATCCGTCGTAATCTCAAGAATCTCCATCGCGTCCCGGTCTTCGATCTGCTCCAACGAATACGAAAAGAGATCCCTGTTGTCCGTGCGGAACTCCAAAATCCCGCCGTCCTTCAGATAATCCTCGTATGCAGCAAGATGCGAAGGCGCTGTCAGGCGCCGCTTGGCATGGCGGGCCTTTGGCCATGGATCGCTGAAATTCAGATAAATCCGGTCCAGCTCTCCGGTCTCAAAAATCCTCTCTTCTTTCCGGATCGCACGTAAGTGAAATCGTATATTTGCGATCTGCGATTGATCCGCTTTTTCAAGGGCGTGAAACCCCGCGCTCTCATTCTGTTCAATGCCCAAGAAGCACCGGTCCGGATGCGCCAGTGCCGTCGCTGTCAGAAATTTTCCTTTGCCGCAGCCGATCTCGACAGCCAAAGGAGTCTCTTTGTCCGCTCCAGGGAAAAAGTCTCTCCAGCTCCCAGCTTCCGCCTGTTCTATGAGATATGCATCGTAATTTTTCAGCTTCGCATCCAGGTTCCTGATTTTTCGCTGCCGCATGAATGCCTCCTTTTGGAAGTGTACGTTCCGTCGGTCGGTTTTAATTCCTTCTCCGCTTGAACTTTCCCGCGCAGATTTCCTGCGAAGGACAGAGCGAACATCAGAACATCAGAAGAAAATCCGAAGTACAAGAATCCATGCGAAAAATACCGCAATACCGATTCCCGCCGCGAGATCTCTTTGCCGAAACTGCATCGGATGAAGGCGAGTCCTTCCGTCGCCGCCCCGATAGCAGCGTGCTTCCATTGCCATCGCGAGATCCTGTGCGATCCGGAACGCGCTGACGAACAAAGGAATTAAGATCGGAATCAGCGATTTCGCCCTTTGAATGATATTCCCGCTCTCAAAATCCGCGCCACGCGCCTGCTGTGCTTTCATGATTTTGTCCGCCTCATCCAGAAGCGTCGGTATGAAACGAAGTGCAATCGAAATCATCATCGCGATATCGTGCGTCGGCACGCCGACCTTTTGAAGCGGAGACATCAGTTTCTCCAAGCCGTCCGTAAGCGCGATCGGTTTCGTAGTCAGCGTCAGAAGCGAAGAAGAGATAATCAGAAGAACAAGCCGGATCGCCATAAAAAGCGCGACGTAGAGTCCTTCCTCCGTAACCTTGAAAATCCAGATGTGCATGATGACGCGCCCGTCGACCATGAACAGATTGAGAAGGAATGTGAACGCCAGGATCAGGAAAATCGGCTTGAGGCCGCGGAGAATATAGGAAATCGGGACTCTGGACACTGCAACAACCAGAGCCACTGCCGCCGCACAGAACCCGAACCCGATGAATGAATTCACAACAAACAGTTCTACGATGAACAGCACCGTCGACACGATCTTCACCCGGGCGTCCAGCGAGTGAATCACGGAATTCCCCGGATAATACTGTCCTAAGGTAATATCTCTGATCATGCCTTCCTCATCTCCTGCTTTTTCTGCAGAACTCTCTCAATTTCTCTCTCCGCCTCATCGATGGTGAGCACATCTGAGCGCACGTTTTCTCCCCGCTCCTTCAGCGCGCTGACAATCTGCCGGGCCGGCGGAACATCCAGTCCGACCGACGAAAGCTCAAATCCCTGTGAAAACACTTCTCTCGGTGATCCCACAGTCACCAGCTTCCCGGAGGAAAGAACCAGAACCTTGTCGCTCAACTCCACCACATCGTTCATATTGTGTGTGACAAAGATAATAATATTGTTTTCCGCTTCATGAATATCCCGGATCATCCGCATGATATCACGATGCGCGCCGGGATCTAGACCCGCTGTCGGCTCATCCAGAATCAGTACCTGCGGTTTCATCGCGATTACCCCCGCGATCGCGACCCGCCGCTTCTGTCCGCCGGAAAGGTCAAAAGGAGACCGCTGTCCGATCCTCCGATAATCCAGACCGACCAGCTCCAGCGCTTCCTGCACGCGCACCTGAATTTCAGCGTCACTGAGTCCCAGATTTTTTGGTCCGAACGCGACGTCTTTTTCTACAGTTTCCTCAAACAGCTGATATTCCGGATATTGGAACACGAGGCCGACCCGGCAGCGGATATCCCGCATCGAAACGTTTTTACGGGTTATATCAACGCCGCCTACGAGAATCGTCCCTTCCTTCGGTTTGAGAAGACCGTTCAGGTGCTGCACCAGCGTGGACTTTCCGGAGCCGGTATGCCCGATCACCGCCGCGATTTCCCCATCGTATATACTGAAATTGATATTGTCCAGCGCGGTCTGTTCGTCCGGCATTCCCTCATTGTAGACGTATGAAAGATTTCTTACTTGTATTGACATACAAAATCCACCAATTGTTCCGAAGTGATCACATCCTGCGGAATCCGCCATCCTTTACCCCGGAGCCGCTCCGCAAGTTCAACAGCGACCGGCACATCCAGTCCGGCCTGCTTGATTTTCGCCGGATGCGCAAAAACCTCCACCGGTGTTCCCTCCAGGATAATCTCGCCGTCGTTCATCATGATGATCCGGTCCGCATCTGCCGCTTCTTCCATGAAATGCGTAATCAGAATAATGGTCCGCCCTGCTTCATGCAGCGTATGGATGAGATCCATAATCTCTTTCCGCCCCTGCGGATCCAGCATTGCGGTCGGTTCATCAAAAATCACGCACTTCGGATTCATCGCGATGACGCCAGCCACCGCAATCCGCTGCTTCTGGCCGCCCGAAAGCTGATGGGAGGCCTTCTTCCGGCAGTCCTCCATTCCGACCGCGTGCAGCACTTCATCCACTCTTCGTGCGATTTCCCCGGACTCCACCCCGAGATTCTCCGGCCCGAACGCAACGTCATCCTCTACGAGCGCCGCGACAAGCTGGTTATCCGGGTTCTGAAACACCATGCCGGCTGTCTGCCGGATATCCCATATATGGTCATCGTCTTTCGTATTCCATCCAT
>JAQXNW010000080.1 GCA_029098205.1 Eubacteriales bacterium
GAACCGTCCGGACTGCCTCTGCATGCTCGGAATGGCGAGAGAGGCTGCCGCGACCTTTGACGAGAAGATGCGCTATCCGGAAACCGAATGCGAGAAGACCGACGAGGACGCGAAGGATTATATTCAGGTTGAAGTCCGTTCGGATCTCTGCAAACGGTACACCGCGCGCGTCGTGAAGGACGTGAAAATCGGACAGTCCCCATGGTGGATGCAGAAGCGCCTTATGGCTGCGGGAATGCGTCCGATCAATAATATCGTAGACATCACGAATTTCGTTATGCTGGAGTACGGACAGCCGCTTCACGCATTTGACATCAATCACCTTGAAGGCCGGAAGATCATCGTAGATACGGCGGAAGAGGGAGAGAATTTCACGACGCTGGACGGAACAGAGCGGACACTTCATTCGGATATGCTGATGATCCGGGATAAGAAGAAACCGGTTGCGGTTGCAGGCGTCATGGGCGGACTGAATTCGGAAATCACCGATGCGACGGATACAGTCGTACTGGAATCTGCGGCCTTTGTCGGATCCAGCGTCCGCCTGACTGCGAAAGCGCTGGGACTCCGTACCGAAGCTTCTTCCAGAATTGAAAAGGGACTGGACCCGAACAACTGCGAAGCGGCTGCAGACCGTTTTTGCCGCTTAGTCGAGATGCTCGGATGCGGCAAGGTCCTGAACGGATCGGTTGATGTCTATCCGGTTCCGGAGAAGGCGCCGGTCGTTACAGCGCGTGTCAGCCGCATCAATAAGGTTCTCGGAACCGATATCTCCCGAGAGCAGATGGTTTCCTACCTTGAGAAGCTGGAAATGAAGGTGGAAGGAGAAGGCGACAGTCTGGTTGTTACGCCGCCGACCGTCCGCCAGGATCTTCTTGAGGAAGTGGATTACGTAGAGGAAGTTGCCAGAATGTACGGATATGACAATATCCCGATGACGCTTCCGGCGCTTTCCGCGCATCCGTTTGTTTCGGACAGCTGGGCGCTCCGTGAAAAAGCAAGAAAGCTTCTTACCGGCATGGGAGCGACAGAAATTCAGACTTTGTCCTTCTCGAACCAGAAGGTGCTGGACCGTGCCGGCGTTACGAAAGACGCGCCGATCCGGGATATGGTGAAGCTCATCAATCCGATGGGAGAAGATACCGAATGCATGCGTTCAATCCTTCTTCCGAACATGCTGGATGTTCTTGCTACGAATTATTCCCGCAACATCGAAAGAGTGCGCGCTTTTGAGATTGCGGTGACATTCCATAGAAATCCGGAGGGCGATGATGTTCTTCCGATCGAGAAGAAAGACCTCTCCATTGGCTTCTACGGTGAGAAGGAATCGTTCTTTACGCTGAAGGGCGTCATCGAACGGCTTCTGGAGCGTCTTGGAGTGCATGGGACTAAATATGAGAAGAAAACGGAGTTCCCGACATTCCATCCGGGCCGCTGCGCGAGAATCACAGCGGAGACCGAGGACGGCGAGCGGGTTCTGATCGGTCTGATGGGTGAAGTTCATCCGGATGTACTGGAAAATTACGGAATCGGAGAGAGAGCGTACGGCGCTGAGCTCTTCTTCGACCGGATTACAGAAATCGCGAAACGGGAAATTCATTACGAAAGACTTCCGCAGTTCCCGTCTACGTCAAGAGACATTGCGCTGGTTGTCGATGAGAAACAGGAGGTAGGAGCGATCGAGGATGTCATCCGGAGTTCGGATGTCGAGCTGTTCGATGATGTGAAGCTTTTCGATATCTACCGCGGCATTCCGATTCCGCCGGGGAAGAAGAGCTGCGCGTTCAGCATTACATACCGGAGCCCGGACCGTACGCTGACGGATCAGGAAGCAGACGAGGCGCACAGGAAGATGACAGAGCTTCTGGTAAAGACATTCCGTGCGGAAGTCCGCGAATAATCGGCGGATTTACGGTTCATCGCTTATTAACGATTTATCGTACGCTTGATTCATTCTGCGGGAAGCTGTCCGCTGCCAGAGAGGAAAACATATGGGAGTCAAAGTAAAGATTTTTGGACAGGAATATATCATCGCGGGGGAAGAGTCACCGGAGGAAATCCAGAAAATCGCGGAATATGTCGACAACAAGATGCGGATCATTTCCCGTATGACAGGAAATGAAGGACTGGGTCAGACGGCGACGCTGACGGCGCTGAATGTGGCAGAAGAATACTTTGAGACGCTGGAGAAGCTGGAGCAGCAGAAAGCGGCTGCGGAGAAGGCGAAGAAGGATGTGAATCATTACATCAAGATGCTGGAGGAAACGAAGACTTCCTATATCTCCGCGAAGGAGCAGCTGGATCAGCTGAAATCCGAGAATAAAAATGCAGGAGATCAATACCGGGAGTTGGAGAAGAAATGCTCTGAGTTTGAAAATTCGATTTTTGATCTGCAGATGGAAAACATTCAGCTGAAAAGTGAGCTCGAAAAGCAGGATAAGCGCTGAAGAAAGGGAATATGAATCGGAAAGCGTTACGAATACTGGACTATAATAAAATAAAGGATCTTCTGGCAGATGAGGCCGGATGCGAGATGTCCCGCCGGATGGCGAGAAGGCTCCGGCCTATGTCTGAGATCCGAGATATCGAGAACGCATTAAGGTCAACCACAGAAGCGGTTGACCTTCTTGCGCATAAGGGCGCGCTTCCATGCGAAGGGATTTATGACATCCGGGATATCCTGAGTCTGTCGGAGAAGGGAAGCATTCTTTCCATGCGGCAGCTACTTCAGGTTCACACGGATCTTGCGATCGCGTCTCAGGTTGTGCATTTCCTGAAAGGGGATGTGCCGGAGATGCCGCATATTATGGAAATCGCGGAGCTGATTACCGAAGAGCCGGAACTGGAAAGGGAAATCGACCGCTGCATCGTTTCCGAGGATGAGATGGCGGATGACGCGTCGCGGGAACTTCGAAGGATCCGCGGTGACATACGGAAAGAAAGCGCCGCGATCCGGACCCGCCTGGAACGGATCATCGGCAGCAGTACAAACCGTCTTTATCTTCAGGACGCGATCGTTACGATGCGGGACGGAAGATACGTAATTCCCGTAAAAAGCGAACACCGGCAGAAATTCCCGGGGATTGTGCATGATCAGTCCAAGGGCGGGCAGACCTTGTTCATCGAGCCGCAGGTTATTATTGATATGAATAACGAGCTCCGGGAGCTTGGCCTCGCGGAAGAAGCCGAAATCCAGAGAATTCTGGAGTCGCTTTCAAATGAGGTCGGCGGACGCGCCCGTGTCATTCGGAATAACCAGGAACTTCTGACCGAACTTGACTTTATAATGGCGAAGGCGAAGCTGTCTTCGAAGATGAACGGAGAAGAACCGAAGCTGAGTCAGGAAGGAAAGCTTTCCCTCGTGCAGGCGCGGCATCCGCTTCTGGACCCCCGAAAGGCCGTTCCGGTGACCGTGTCTCTCGGAGATGATTTCCATACGCTGGTGATTACCGGTCCGAATACAGGTGGAAAGACGCTTACGCTGAAGACGGTCGGTCTTCTTTCGCTGATGGCGCTTTCGGGCATGCATATTCCGGCCTCCTCCGAGAGTGTGATCCCCGTTTATCAGGATATTTTCGCGGATATCGGCGACGAGCAGAGCATTGAGCAGAGTCTTTCCACTTTTTCGGCGCACATGAAAAATACCGTGTATATCATCGAGCACGCGCGGGAAAATACGCTGGTGCTTCTGGATGAGCTGGGAGCGGGCACAGACCCGACCGAGGGCGCTGCGATCGGCATCGCGATTCTTGAGCAGCTTCTTGAGAACGGCGTATGCACTTTGGCAACGACGCATTATAACGAAATAAAAAAATACGCTTTGTCGACAAAGGATGTAGAGAATGCATCCATGGAATTTGATGTAGAATCCCTTCGTCCGACGTACCGGCTTCTGATCGGAGTTCCTGGAAAGTCGAACGCGTTCGCGATTTCCAAGAGGCTCGGGCTTCCGGACGCGGTGATCCGAAGAGCGGAGACCTTCCTCGATCAGGGCGATGTGGAATTTGATGATTTGATGGCATCGATCGAAGCGGACCGGCGCGCGGCGGAAAAGGACCGGGAAACCGCTTCCCGTCTTCAGCTGTCAGCGAAGGAACGGGCGGAGGAGACAGCAAAGGCGGAGAAAGAGCTTCAGAAAAAGAAAGAAGAGATTCTTCGGAATGCGCGGCATGAAGCCAGAGAAATCGTGCGCGACGCGGAGCGGACGGCAAAGGACGTCCGGAAAGAGCTTAGGAGTCTGTCAAAAGAAGAGAGTCTGGGCGAACGAAACAAGCGCATGAAAGTGCAGGAGGAGCGCCTTCGGAAGAAAGAAGAGCAGTACCAGGAGCCTCTCGTTCAGCGTGTGAACAGCAATCCGGTGCGGGCAGGAGAGCTTAAGGTCGGAGACCGTGTGAAGGTTCTGACGCTTGGCGCGAACGGAGAGATTATTACGCTTCCGGACGAGAAGGGAGAACTGACTGTCCGGGCAGGGATCGCGAAGGTGAAGGTTCATCTTTCCGATCTTACGCTTCTTAATGACGGATCGAAGAAAGCGCGGAAAAAGAAAACGGTTTCTTCTTCCTATGCGGGTATTTCAAAATCCATGTCCGTATCCCCCCGTATCGATGTTCGGGGAGAAAATCTGGATGACGCCAGAATGGATGTCGAAAAATATCTGGATGATGTGTCTTTGTCCGGGCTTAAGGAAGTAACGGTCATTCACGGACGGGGCGAAGGCATATTAAAGGACGGTCTTCGGCGGTATTTCCGGACGAACCGTCATATTGCCTCTTTCCGGCCCGGCGCATATAATGAAGGCGGCGAAGGCGTTACAATCATAACCATGCGCTGAGCGGAGGAAAATTCAGGATGATGATCGTGAGCCGGTGTCTTCTGGGAGACGCCTGTAAGTATAACGGAGGGGACAACCGCTGTGAGGCTGTTATTGACTTCCTCTCCGGAAAGACGGTTTTTCCGGTCTGCCCGGAGACCGCAGGCGGTCTTCCCCGACCGAGGGAGCCTGCGGAAATTCAGGGAAGCCGTGTTGTAGACAGAAACGGCGTTGACCGGACGGACGCTTTTATAGAAGGTGCGGTGAAATCTCTTTCAGATGCGGAAGCGTATGCGGAGGAATCAGGAGAGCCGGTCGAGGGCGCGATTCTGAAAGCAAACAGTCCGTCCTGCGGCGTCGGAGCGGTTTATGACGGAACGTTTTCCGGCCGGAAGGTGCAGGGAGACGGTATTTTTGCGGGGATGCTCCGGAAGCGGGGGATTCCTCTCCGGACGGAGAAGGATTTTTCGGATTTTTCGGATCCGCTGAAATCCGACGCGGCCAAGGCTCCGGAACCGGAAAAACAGGAATCAGTAAAAACCACGAAATAGTAAAATCAGAATAAATAAGAGTATTAGAATAAGAGAAGGAACAAAGAACGGAGAAAACAGATGGTTGATTTTAAGGAAAGCATCGCGGAAGCCGTCCAGCCTCTGGTGCCGGAGCTTTCGAAGGACGAAATCCGGGATCTGATTGAGATCCCACAGGATGAAAAAATGGGTGATTACGCGATTCCATGTTTTAAGCTGGCGAAGTTCCGCCATATGGCGCCGGATAAAATCGCGAAGGACGTTGCGGAGCATGTGAGCGGAGAAGACTTTATCCGGGAAGTCCGTCCTGTGAGAGCTTATGTGAATTTCTTCCTGAACCGGGAAGAGGCCGCGCGGCCTGTGATCGCAGAGGCGATGGATTATGAAAATTTCGGACGGAGCATGGAAGGAAACGGAAAGACGATTGTCATCGATTTTTCATCTCCGAACATCGCGAAGCCGTTTCATATCGGACATATCCGGAGCACGGTCATCGGAAATTCGCTTTACAAGATCTTTGATCTGCTCGGATATAACGTTGTCCGCAGCAACCACCTAGGCGACTACGGTACGCAGTTCGGAAAGATGATCGCCGCGTACCGTCACTGGGGAAGCGTGGAAGAAGTAGAGAAAGAGCCGATTAAAACGCTTCTCAGCTATTACACCCGTTTCCACAGAGAGGCGGAGGAAAATCCGGAGCTGAATGAGGAAGCGCGCCAGGCGTTCAACAATCTGGAGCACGGGAAGGAAGAGGAAGTCCGTCTCTGGAAATGGTTTACAGAGATGTCGATGAAGGAATTCAACCGGGTCTATGACATGCTCGGAATCGACTTCGACGTTTATGACGGAGAGAGCATGTATTCCGATATGATGCCGGCCAGAATCCAGGAGCTGAAGGACAAAGGACTTCTTCAGGAATCCAACGGCGCCGGGATTGTCGATTTGTCCGAATACGATATGCCGCCGGCTTTGATCACGAAATCCGACGGAACGTCTCTCTATTGCACGAGGGATATCGCGACCGCGGTATACCGCAAGGAAACGTACGATTTTTATAAAAATATTTATGTGGTCGCATCGCAGCAGACTTTGTACTTCCGTCAGCTTAAAAAAGTTCTTGAGCTTATGGGATATGACTGGGCAGAGGACTGCGTGCATGTTCCGTTCGGCATGGTCAGCCTGGAAGAGGGCACGATGTCGACCAGAAAGGGCCGCGTAGTATTCCTCGAGGATGTCCTTAACAAAGCGATCGAGAAGACGGGAGAGATCATCCGCGAGAAGAACCCGGCCGCGTCTGACGAGCAGGTGCAGGAAGCCGCGAAAATCGTCGGCGTCGGAGCGGTTATGTTTAACGAGCTTTCGAACGGCCGGATTAAAGATTACGTATTCTCCTGGGATCATGTGCTGAACTTTGACGGCGAAACCGGTCCTTACGTGCAGTATACGCATGCACGCTGCATGAGCGTGCTTCGGAATGCGGGTGAAGAGACGATTGCGGATGCGAAGGATATGGAGAAGCTGAACATGAAATATCTGAACTCCGACAGCGCATACGGACTGATCCGTCTAATTCACGCGTTCCCGGGGACGATTCAGGATGCGGCGGATAAATACGAACCGTCGATTGTTACGCGTCTTCTGATCGACACGGCGCAGGCTTACAATAAGTTTTATCACGATGAGCATATTCTCGTTGACGATAAAGAGGAGCGGGCAGCGAAGGTCGCGCTTACGATCGCGGCGAAGAATGCGATCCGGAGAGGATTGGATCTTCTCGGACTGAAAGCACCGGAAAGGATGTAATGAATGCGTTACGAAGGAGATATTTACCGTCCCCCGAGCGAGGCGTACAGTCTTCTGGTCCAGGTGACCGTAGGCTGTACGCATAACACATGCACATTTTGCAGCATGTTCAAGGACAAGCGTTTTCATGTCCGGAAAATAGAAGAGGTTCTGGAGGATCTGGAGGACGCAAGGCGCCGCTACCGGTATATCGAGCGGATGTTCCTGTGCGATGGGGATGCGCTTTGTCTTAAGAATGAGAAGCTTCTGGTGATTCTGGACAAAATCCGGGAGCTCTTCCCGGAAACCCGGCAGGTGAATATTTACGGGAATGCCATCGACGTCAATCACAAGACGGACGATGAGCTGAGAGAGCTCCGCGATCATGGCGTAAGAATCGTCTATATCGGCGCTGAATCCGGGAGCGACAAAGTTCTTAAGGCTGTGAACAAGGGCTCTACCCGCGCGGAAATCATCCGGGCTGTCCAGCGGATTGAGGCTGCGGGCCTCAAGGCTTCGGTGACGTTTATTTCCGGCCTTGCCGGAAAGGAAGGCTGGGAGGATCACGCTGTCGAGAGCGGAACAATGATTACGGAAATGAACGCGTCGTACGTTGCTCTCCTGACATTGATTGTCGACCCGCGGGCTCCGATCTCCCAGGAAATTGAATCGGGGAAACTGCATCTTCTTACACCTATAGAGGTTCTTCAGGAGACAAAGCTTCTTCTTGAGCACGCGAATCCCGAAAAGAGCTGCGTCTTCCGGAGCAATCACGCATCGAACTATGTCAATCTCGCGGGAAATCTTCCGGAGGACCGGGACGGCATGATTCAGGCGCTGGATCGCGCGCTGGCGGATCCTTCGCTTCTCCGGAGCGAATATCTCCGGGGGCTTTAAATTCGGAATTTTGCATTATCAAATTTCGCAGAACATTGGGAGGAAGGTATGGATAAAAACAAGAAAGAGCGGATTACAAAATATCTGACGCCGAAACTGGACCGGTTCCTGTTCGGAGAACTTCCGGAAGCCTTCCTTCAGGAGACAGGAACGGAAAGCTTTATGGCGGGCGTTCCCTTCCCGGTGGAAAAAACGCATCTTACGGATGACAGTCTGAGTGCGGTTTCGATCGCCCGGAATATGGCCTTTGTCCTCGGCGCGGATCCGGATTTTCGGTACGGAGAGCAGTATCTTCGGTTTATCCGCACGCTCTTTACAGAGGATTTCAAACGGCCGCTGATTAAGGAAGCGGCGGAATCCGCGAAGAAAGAAGATTTCGAGACGGCCTGCATATTCTGCCGCGCCACGCTTTTATTCGATCCGGAGAACCGGGATGCACTTCTTCTTTACGGGCAGGCGCTCCATGACGCATACGAGGCGAAAGCGGAGGAAGAGAATCCGTCTCTTTCCGATGAAGAATACATCGGAAATTTCAAGGCGGAATCCATGGAGGTTTTTGAGCGCATCACGGTTCTTTATCCGGAGGAGCCGGCGCCGTACTATTATCTTGGATACGCGTATCTGAATCTGGGACTTTATAATAAGTCGCGGCTTACTTTTCTTGAATTCACCAGGCTTTCAAAGAGTGAAGACGAGAAGAAGGAAGCGCAGGATCTGATTCGTCAGCTGAAGGATCCCTGCATTCTTGAAGAGGGCGTCAACCGGATTCTTTCCGGACATCCGGAGACCGGAATCGATATCCTTTCCGAGTACGAAAATCACCCGGAATACGGAAAGTGGTGGCCGCTTTGGTATTATCTTGGAATCGCACACCGGGACATCGGAAATACGGAAGAGGCGGTCAAAGATTTTCTTGCTGCGCTTCGGACATCGCCGAGCAACATTGATGTCATGAACGAACTGATTTCTTTATATGAATCTCTTGGGAATTCGGAAAAAGCGGAGAAATACCGTAAGAAAATCGGCGTCGTGAAAAAGAATCAGGAGATGGACCGGGAGCAGCGTCGGAAAGAATCCGGAATGACTGTGTCCTGACGATTCGTTAACATACGATTCGTAAATAGGCTATCTGTAAAAAACGGTTTGATTTTGCTGTTTTAAATCGAAATGAGATTGCTAAATTGTAAATAGGCGATTCGAAAACGAACGCATTTCCATCAAAGGCGGTATCCGCGTTATTTTTTTACATTAAAGTATTTGAATTTTCGATCGATTGACCCGGCTATAGAGTATCAGAATATGGTATAATCATATTTAGTTATGAAGTATCCGGCCACTTCGGATACGATCGGTGAACGGGATTTTCGAAACGAACGCCGTATCTTTGGCGCCGGAAGTTTCCTGGGATTCGGAAGCTTCCGGAACTGCCGTATTTTCTGTATGAATGAAAGGAAAGGCTGTTTCGAAGATACCGGAAAATTCAAGACGGGAGCGAATCATGATTAATGTCAGTGAGCTGGGCGCCCGGTTTATTTTCGGGATTAAAATAGGGGGACTTACCATCCGGATCTCGGAGAGTACATGCTGGAGCGTCATTATCTGCGCAATCCTCTCTGTTCTTTTTATCTGGCTCGGAAGCGGGCTTGAGAAAGTTCCGAAAGGGAAACAGGTGATTGCAGAATTTATCGTTTCGAAGGTATATGATTTTACCGAAACGAACTTAGGGAAAAAGAACATCTACTACGCGCCTTATCTGGGAACGCTGTTCATATTTATATTTACCGCCAGTTCGTTCGGAATTTTCGGATTCCGTCCGGTAACTGCGGATTTGAATGTGACTGCGGCGCTGGCTGTGATTACATTTTTACTGATTCAGATCGATTCGGTGCGGCGGAATGGACTTAAGGGGAGACTGCGGGATTTCGTAAGCCCGTACCCATTCATGCTGCCTATCAAAATCATTGAAAACATTACGCTTCCGGTGACGCTGGCGCTTCGTCTTTTCGGAAATATTTTCGGAGGAATGATTGTTATCGATCTCTGGATGCATTTAATGGAATTCCTGAGCTATAAGATCGTGCCGGTTCCGTTCCTCAGAGCGGTGCTGGTGCTGCCTCTGAACGGATTCTTCGATCTGTTCGAACCTGCGATTCAGACGTATATCTTTACGATCCTTACCGCGGTAAATCTCCGGAACGCGCTTGCGCCTGTTCCAAAGAAGATTAAGAAGGCGAGAAAACATCGGGACCGCGGAATGATCAATCCCGACGAAGGGGCGAATGCGGGCGAAGGAATGGTGAAACAGCCCTTCGCGGAGCAGACAGCATAGCGGATTGTATAATACTTTTGCGGACAATAGAGAATGAGGCCTAATCCTTTGGAAGAACGCCGTATTTCTCTTTTGTTAAATATTCGAAAAAACGAAAGCTGGAGACAGCAGGAGGAACAGAACAAATGGGGAATGGTATTGGTATCGGAATCGGTCTGATCATGGGACTTTGCGGATTGGGAATCGGACTGGGTCAGGGCATTGCGGTCAGCAAGGGTCTTGAGGGCATGTCCCGCCAGCCGGAGGCGGGAAGTAAAATCCAGATGCTGATGATTGTCGGACTTGCGATTATGGAAACGATCGGCGTACTCGGATTCGTTATCGCCATCATCATGAGCGCGAAGCTTTAGTGACGGAGGGATTTGACTGGTGGAAGTAAAACTGTATCAGGGCCTTCTGGAACTGAATTGGAATTTACTTTTTTCATTGATAACGGTTCTCGTTCTCTTTCTGATCCTGTCAAAATTTTTCTTCAAGAAGGTCCGCCGGTTTATGGAAAACCGGGAGAAGGATGTGGCAAAGCAGTTTACAGATGCGGAGCAGAAGAACAAGCAGGCGGATCAGCTTCTGAAAGATTATGAAGAGAAGATGAACGGCGCAGAGGCTGAGCGTGATGAAATCCTGAAACAGGGACGTTCGGACGCGGAGAAGCAGGCGCGCGAGATTATCGACGACGCGAATCAGAAGGCGGCGGAGCGGCTCCGGAGAGCGGATGAAGAAATCGAACACGACCGTGAGATGGCTGAACGAAGCCTTAAATCGCAGATGACGGATCTGGTGAAATTGGCTACGCAGAAGGTTTTGGAAGAAAGTATGGACGACAGCCGGCAGGATGAGATCATAAACGAGGCAATTCAGAATACCGGAGGCGATCATGAAGGATCAGGAGACGGAAACTAAATATATCCGGTTCGAGAATAAGGAAAGCATTCTCAGCAAGTTGGAGGAAGAACGCAGTGAACTGGGGAAGCTGGAAGAGTTTCTTCGAAACAGCAATGACTTCTATAAACTGATGACGCTGCCGGACGTGGAGCTGGATGAGCGGCTTCGTTCGCTTAAGAAGATTTTCGCCGGCAGCATCAGCGATGAAGCATTGGCATTTCTCTGCGTCCTTTTTGAACAGAACGGCGTCTATGATTTTTCGCATGCGCTTCAGGATTTTCGAATGCTCCTGAATCAGGAAGATTCGATCAAGAAAGGAATCATCTATTCGGTGAAACCGCTTTCAGCCGAACAGATTCAGTCGTTCCGTGAGCAGACAGCGCGGCTTCTGAAAGAGGATGTCAGCCTTGTGAACCGGATTGACCGGAGCCTGCTGGGTGGAATCTGCATTATGGTTGATGGGAAGATGATCGACATCTCTCTTCGGAAAAAACTGGAAGACTTGCATCTTTCTGTAGAAGAGGGGCTGCAAATTCAAGAAGGAGCATCGGAACAGAAATGATTAATGTTGATAAGATAACAGAACAGATTCGGAAGCAAATCGAAGAATATCATTTTGAAGTCAACATCTCCGATTTCGGCACAGTGGTCGAAGTCGGAGATGATGTTGCCTATGTGGACGGTCTTTACCACTGCATGTCCGGGGAACTCCTTGAATTTCCGGGGAAAGTATACGGCATTGCGATGAACTTGGAAGAGGATCGTGTAGGTGCTGTTATTCTTGGATCGGATGTTGGAATAAAAGAGGGCGATGTTGTACGTCCGACAGGACGGGTAACGCAGTTCCCGGTTGGAAAGGAATTTTTCGGCCGCGTTGTGAGTCCGCTTGGAAACCCGATTGACGGCAAAGGCCCGATCCGTGAATCCGCCTGGATGCCGATTGAGCGACCGGCTCCCGGCGTGCTGGACAGACGGTCTGTTTATCAGCCGCTCCAGACAGGAATTAAAGCGATCGACGCGATGGTTCCGATTGGAAAGGGACAGCGTGAGCTGATCATCGGCGACCGTCAGACCGGAAAAACCGCGATTGCGGTGGATACGATCATCAATCAGAAGGGGAAAGGCGTTTACTGCATCTATGTCGCGATCGGACAGAAAGAATCGACGGTTGCGCAGCTGATGAAAACTTTGGAGCGGTATGACGCTCTTTCCTATACATGCATCGTCGCATCGACGGCGAGTGACGCGGCGCCGCTTCAGTATATCGCGCCGTATTCGGGATGCGCTTTGGCGGAATATATGATGTACCGCGGGAAGGACGTTCTGATTATTTATGACGATCTGTCAAAGCACGCGATCGCATACCGCGAGATGTCGCTTCTTCTTCGAAGACCGCCTGGCCGTGAGGCGTATCCGGGTGATGTATTTTATCTTCACAGCCGTCTTCTGGAAAGAGCGGCGAAGCTTTCCGATGAGAAGGGCGGAGGCTCCATTACGGCGCTTCCGATGATTGAAACACAGGCGGGCGACGTATCCGCCTATATCCCAACGAATGTCATTTCGATCACGGACGGGCAGGTATTCCTGGAATCAGAACTCTTTTTCGAGGGTCTCCGGCCGGCGGTAAACGCCGGACTTTCCGTGTCCCGTGTCGGAGGAAAAGCGCAGATTAAGGCGATGAAAGATGTTTCGTCCAAGATCAAGCTGATTCTAGCACAGTACCGCGAACTGGAAAACTTCGCGCAGTTCGGCGCGGACATTGATGAGTCTACGAGGCGCCGTCTGGATCAGGGGCAGCGTCTTACGGAAGTCTTGAAGCAGCCGCAGTATCATCCGATTCCAGTGGAAAATCAGGTTATGATTCTCTACGCGGCCGTAAACGACTATCTGTCGAAGGTGCCGGTGAAGGAAATCGGGAAATTCGAAAATTCTTTGTACGCGTACATGGAAAGGGAATATCCGCAGGTGGGAGACACCATACGGAGAACCGGCAAATTGGACGAGCAGACAGAGAAGTATCTGAAAGAGGGCATACTCGGATGCCTGAAGGAAGGCGGATTCGATGCCGAATAAACTGCAGCAGATCAAGCGTCATATTCGTTCGGTGGAGAGCACGGAGAAGGTGACCAGCGCGATGAAGCTGGTTTCCGCCGCGAAGCTTCGGAGGGAGATGCGGAGGTTTCATTTTACAAAGGAAAACCTGTTTGAAGTGACTAAAACACTGGGCGCGATTGCTGTTTCTAATCAGGTGGTTCCGAACCGCTGGTTCGAACGGGGAAAAGGCAAAGATCTGGTTGTTGTTTTGGGTTCCAGTCAGGGATTCTGCGGCAGCTTTAACGTATCGCTGAATAATGAAATTCGGTTCTACGAAAAAGCGCATCCGGGCTCTGCCTATTATCCGTGTGGAAGCCGTGTCGAGGATTATCTGGATGCGATGCGGTATTCGATGCCGTTCGGGATTGGAAAAAATCCAGGTGACATGGATTATTCGGATATTGAGGAGATCGCGGATCTTTTGATTCAAGCTTTTTCAGATGGGAAATACGGAAAAGTCTGCCTGCTCACTACATGCTATGTGAATTCCATTATGAACCGCCCGGTTTTGGATCAGCTTCTTCCGCTGGATCGGAAGGTGCTTCTTTCCAGATTCGGCGAGAAAGAGGTGCCCGAGCCGGAAGCGGAGGGCGCGGAGGAACAGGAAACCTTCGGCGCTTATGTTTTGAAACAATACATTTCCACTTTTCTCTATTGCATGCTGAAGGAATCTTTGGTCTGCGAATACAGCGCGCGGCGGACGGCGATGAATGACGCCAGCGAAAACGCGATGGCAATGATGGATAAACTTCATTTGGAATACAATCGGGAACGCCAGGAAGCGATTACGAATGAATTGATTGAAATCGTCTCCGGCGCGAATGCGCAGCAGGCCGTGAAAAATTAGGAGACGGAAACAGAAGAAATGAATACAGGGATCATCAGAAAAATTATCGGACCGGTGGTGGATATCCGTTTCGAATCCGTAGAGATTCCGAATATCCTGAATGCGGTCTACGCGGATTTGAAAGACCGCCGCATTGTGATGGAAGTCGAACAGCACATTGGCGCCGATGAAGTCCGGTGCATTGCGCTGTCTTCCACCGATGGTCTTCAGCGTGGCATGACGGCATATGATACCGGTGCGCCGATCAAGACGCCGGTTGGACCGGAAGTGCTGGGACGGCTGTTTAATGTTCTGGGAGAGCCGATCGATGAAGGCGGGCCGGTGAATGCGAAGGAATACGATCCGATACACAGGAAGGCTCCGAGTTTTGAAGAGCAGGACACGAATGCTGAAATTTTTGAAACCGGAATCAAGGTCGTTGATTTAATTGCGCCCTATACTCGCGGTGGGAAGGTCGGACTGTTCGGCGGCGCCGGTGTCGGAAAAACCGTATTGATTCAGGAACTGATTAATAATATCGCGACGGAGCATGGCGGAATTTCAGTATTCACCGGTGTTGGAGAGCGTACCCGCGAGGGAAACGATCTGTATTATGAAATGAAGGAATCAGGCGTCATCGACAAAACGGCGATGGTTTTCGGGCAGATGAATGAACCGCCGGGCGCCCGTATGCGGGTGGCTCTTACAGGTCTTACGATGGCGGAATATTTCCGTGACCGGGAGCATCAGGATGTGCTTCTGTTTATTGATAATATTTTCCGTTTCAGTCAGGCCGGGTCAGAGGTTTCGGCGCTTCTCGGAAGAATGCCTTCCGCTGTCGGATATCAGCCGACGCTGGCTACGGAAATGGGACAGCTTCAGGAACGGATTACATCCACAAAGAGCGGGTCGATCACGTCCGTACAGGCGGTATATGTTCCGGCGGATGACCTGACGGATCCGGCGCCTTCCGCTACATTCGCGCATCTGGACGCGACGACGGTTCTTTCCCGTTCCATCTCCGAGCTTGGAATTTATCCGGCGGTGGATCCGCTGGAATCCAGTTCCAGAATTCTTGATCCGCTGATTCTTGGTGAAGAGCATTATGAGGTTGCCCGAAGAGTCCAGGAGGTTCTTCAGAAATATAAGGAGCTTCAGGATATCATCGCGATTCTTGGAATGGATGAATTGTCCGAAGAGGATAAAAAGACGGTCGCGCGAGCGCGTCGTATCCAGCGTTTCTTCTCGCAGCCGTTCCATGTTGCGGAGCAGTTTACCGGCATGAAGGGGAAATATGTGCCTCTTTCGGAGACGATCCGGAGTTTTAAGGAGATTCTGGACGGAAAGTGCGATCAGATTCCGGAAGAGATGTTCCTGTTTGCCGGGAGCATCGATGACGTATACGAGAAATACAATCAATCGAAGAGGACGTCTTCGAGGTCGGAGGCATAAATGGAGCGAACCATACCTCTTAAAATATTGACGCCGGATCAGCTGTTTTTCAGTGGTGATGTGACGATGGTGGTCGTGCCGGAATTAAGCGGCGAAGAGGGATACCTTCCGGAGCATATGCCGATTCTGAAGATGCTTGTCCCGGGCGATGCGAAGATCTACACGGGAAAGAACGAATACCGGGTGCTTCGGATTGACGGCGGCCATTTAACCGTCGCGGACGAAATACAGATTTTCACGCCAAAGGCCGTCTGGGAAGATGATCGCGAGGCGCAGAATGCGTAAGAAGAACGAGAATGCTGCGTTCTTCCGGTACAGCCGAAGCGCGCTTCGGCTTCTGCCTTTTCTGCTTGTATTTCTGAATGTTATTTTTGGAATTCTCGGATATGAAAGCCGGGAGCTTTTGCTCGGCTCGCTTCTGGGTGCTGGAATCGCGAATCTGAATCTTTTTATCCTTGCCGCTGCGATTCTCAGCCTCGGAAATCCCGGTGCGCTTTCGAAACTGCAAAGTGTGACATATTATGTCTTCCGGCTTCTTCTATATGCGGTAGGGCTTTATGCTTCCGTACGGATCGGAAAAGCGGCGCTCATCGGGTTTGGATGCGGCGTTCTTCTAATCGTTCCGGAGATTATTTTCGCGGAAATTCGAAAGCAGAGGCAGGAGAATAAGTGAATAGATGCGGCAGATACCGATGCCGTTTGACACGAATGGAAATCCTGGAGGGATCTTGACCTCCGGGATTTTTTTTAGGATCGTTTTTTTCGCAGGGTTGACATTTGCAATTAGTTATATTAAACTTAAAAACGTTAAGTATATGAAACATACATTTGTTACCGCTAATGAATGCCGTCCGGCACATTCCGGGATGGCATTTTGAACAGAATTTTGAAAGGGCGGGAGGCGGATTATGCTGCCAATTACAATGGCAAGCGCGGGAGATCGCGTGACGGTGAAAAAAATCACCGGCAATGACAAGATCCGCGCGCATCTTGCGGAGCTTGGATTTGTTGTAAATGCAGATGTTACAGTGGTCAGCAAGATCGGAAAAAATTTGATTCTTCAGGTGAAGGAAAGCCGCATTGCTTTGGATGAGAGCATGGCGAACCGAATCATGGTAGAGATTTAAGCTTTGCTGTCATTCTTTGTCTGAAGAAAGACGGTATGTTATGAATCGAAGAAGGAGGGATATGGGATGACGCTGAAAGACGCGAAAGTCGGGTCGACAGTCAAGGTTACAAAAATCCTTGGTCAGGGCCCGCTTAAGAGAAGAATCATGGACATGGGACTTACGAAAGGAGCGGAAGTCTACATTCGGAAGGTGGCTCCTCTGGGAGATCCGATTGAGGTTTCCGTCCGCGGATTTGAACTTTCTGTCCGCAAGCAGGAAGCGGAGAATGTGGAAGTAGAAGGCTGAGCGCTGAACGGAAGTAATAAGACCGCAGGACGCATACCGCGTGCAGCGGATTCGTAACAGCAGCAGATGGAAAGGAGTTATTTTACCGAATGGGTATCAAAATCGCCCTCGCAGGCAACCCGAACTGCGGAAAGACGACGCTTTTCAATGATTTGACCGGAAGTAACCAGTATGTTGGAAACTGGCCGGGAGTAACCGTTGAGAAGAAAGATGGAAGACTGAGAGATGACAAAAGTATCACGATTCAGGATCTGCCGGGAATTTATTCTTTGTCCCCTTATACGCTGGAGGAAGTAGTAACTCGTCAGTACCTAGTCAATGAGAAACCGGACGCGATCATCGATATTGTGGACGCGACGAATATTGAAAGAAACCTGTATCTCACGACGCAGGTGCTGGAGCTGAACATTCCGGTTGTAATCGCGCTTAATATGATGGATCTTGTTGAAAAGAACGGGGATCAAATTGATATTGATAAGCTTGCAAAAGAGCTGGGGTGCGCGGTAGTCCCGATCAGCGCGCTGAAGAAGCAGGGCGGCAGAGAGCTTGTAAAGAAAGCGGTCGAGCTTGCCAAATCCCGGAAGAGGTGCGAATATCCGCATGTATTTGAAGGTCCGCTTGAGCATGCGATTGCACATATTGAAGAATCGATCGAAGGAAAAGTAAATCAGGAGCAGATCCGCTGGTATGCGGTTAAGCTCTTCGAACGTGATGAGAAGGTGCAGGCGGCGCTGAACCTTCCGGAAGATACGATGCACCATATCGAGCAGCACATTAAAGATTGCGAGGCGGAGCTGGATGATGACTCGGAGAGCATCGTGACGAATCAGCGGTACGAATATATCGCGAAGGTTGTACAGAAGTCCGTTTCGAAGAAGAGAAAACTGGGGGATCTTTCCGTATCGGATAAAATTGACCGTATTGTTACGAACCGTATTCTTGCGCTTCCGATTTTCGTTCTGGTTATGTTTTTCGTTTACTATATTTCGGTAACAACACTGGGCACAGTGGTTACAGACTGGACGAACGACACACTGTTCGGCGCGTGGATTCAGCCGGGTGTGCAGCATCTTCTGGAAAACGCCGGTGCATCGGATTGGGTCGTTTCCCTGGTCGTTGATGGTATTATCGGCGGCCTTGCCGCTCCGATTGGCTTTGCGCCGCAGATGGCGATTGTCTTCTTCTTCCTGTCGATCCTGGAAGATGTCGGATATATGGCCCGTGTCGCCTTCATTATGGACCGGATTTTCCGCCGCTTCGGACTTTCAGGAAAGAGCTTTATCCCGTTCCTGATTTCTTCCGGCTGCGGAGTTCCGGGAATCATGTCTACACGTACGATTGAGAATGAAAAAGACCGTCGTATGACGATGATGACGACGACGTTCATCCCGTGCGGAGCGAAGCTTCCGGTTATCGCAGCGATTGCCGGATATTTGATGGGCGGATCTCCATGGATGGCTCCTCTCATGTACTTCATGGGAATCGGCGTGGTTATCTGCTCCTGCATTATTCTGAAGAAGACGAACATGTTCGCGGGTGAACCGGCACCGTTCGTTATGGAACTTCCGCAGTATCATATTCCTTCGATCAAAGGCGTGCTTCTTCATGTTTGGGAAAGGACATGGGCGTTCCTCAAGAAGGCGGGAACCATCCTGTTCCTCTGCTGCGCGGTAATGTGGTTCCTCGCCTCCTTCGGCGTAAAGAACGGAACGTTCGGACTGGTGGAAGAAGGAGACAGCTTCTTGGCTGTAATCGGCGGAGCTCTTGCGATCCTGTTCCGTCCTCTTGGATTCGGAACATGGCGCGCGGTTGCGTCTTCGATTTCCGGATTCGTTGCAAAGGAAGGCATCGTTTCTACGATGGGTGTTCTGTCCGGACTTGGCGAAATCGAGACATACAGCGCGAACATGCACGCACAGTTCGCGTCCTTCTTCCCGACGGGCATTGCGGCGGTTTCATTCCTGGTGTTCAACCTGCTTGATTCTCCGTGCCTGGCTGCCATTTCTTCTCTTGCGAAGGAAATGGGAGACAGAAAATACTTCTGGCTGACGATTCTCTATCAGAACGTACAGGCATATGTGATTTCTTTAATGGTTTATCAGTTCGGTGCTTTGATCACCGGAGTCGCTTCCTTCGGCGCAGGGAGTGTCTTCGCGATTCTTTTCGCGGCGATCTATCTCTACCTTCTGGTTCGTCCGGATCCGAACAAGAAACGTCTTCGCAGACTCGAAGCGCAGAATACAGCGGCATAGCCCTTTCGCCGCGGACTGATAAAAATTCCGGGATCTTCGGATCCCGGTTTTTTATATGTTTAATACATCTAATTTGTGGTATAGTATTATCACTGAATAATGAACATAAGCAGAGAGGGCTTTGACCCTTTTATTATTAGGAGGTAGGCATTATATGGCTCTTAATGGCGCGGATCTTTTGATTCTGCTGATTTTAGCGGCTCTGATTGTTCTGACCATCTGCTATCTGATCCGGGAGAAGAGACTCGGTCATAAATCGTGCGGATTTGACTGCTCCACCTGTTCCGGCACCTGCTCTGCGGAGAAAGTGTACCGGGATCTTCAGAGGATGAAGAAGAAAGAGCAGAGAAAGGCGGCGCGTGCGCAGAGACGCTCTGCGAAGAATGTGCTGGACAGAATGTGATGGAACCAGCGGGGCGTTTCTTCGCCTCTGTGATCTGGAGATCCTTTGACTCTGCGGTTTTCTGATTCTGTGATCCTTCGGGGTGGTGCAGGTCGGGCGCACGGTCGGCTTCTGCTGCGTCCGATTCTCTGCCTCGCGGGGTATTCCAAGGGAAAGCAGCTTCGAAAATTTCTTCGAAAGAAAGTATGAATTTTGTCCTTGACTTATTCGATTTCAGAGTGTAATATAATTATGTTGTCTTTGAGACATGGGGTGTTCCGAAGTAGCTCAATGGTGGAGCGACCGGCTGTTAACCGGTAGGCTGTGGGTTCGAGCCCCACCTTCGGAGCCATTTTATTTTAAGCCGGTGTGGCGGAATTGGCAGACGCACAGGACTTAAAATCCTGCGATCCCTTTCGATCGTACCGGTTCGACCCCGGTCACCGGCATATTCCCTTTGACCCTGGTGCAATTTAATATCGCGGAGTAGAGCAGTTGGTAGCTCGTCGGGCTCATAACCCGGAGGTCGCAGGTTCGAGTCCTGCCTCCGCAACCAAAGCATAGCGGCTTGAGACGGTTGGATTTCCAACAGTTTCAAGCCGTTATTTATTTCTTATGTTTCGCTCACATTCCATGCGAACATGTGAAAAAGTGTGGGATTTGCTGTGTAATTATCGTTCGCTTTGAAATATTTTCCAGAAGCGGTATTTTTTATTTTAAAAACGCTGTAAAACGATATAATAAGGATAGACTTTGAAGTATTTGGACGCATCACATCTTGTGGAGGAAGGAACAGTGGATATGCAGTACCGCTTGGATCGGAATGGGAATAAACTGTCGGTTCTTGGATTCGGATGCATGCGCTTCACGAGGAAGGGGAGCGGCGTCGATATCGATAAAGCGGAGCGCGAGATTCTCGCTGCCTATGAACAGGGTGTCAACTATTACGATACGGCCTATGTCTATTCGGGATCCGAGGAGGCGCTTGGCGAAATTCTGGAGCGGAACCGTCTCCGCGGGAACGTGAACATCGCGGCAAAGCTCCCGCAGTATCTTGTCGGAAGTATTAAAGCGGCGGACCGGTATTTTGAAAAAGAGCTTTCTCGTCTTCGCACCGATTATGTCGATTATTATCTTATGCATATGATGACGGATATTGCGCAGTGGGAAAAGCTTGAAAAATTTGGGATCCGGGACTGGATTCGTGAGCGGAAGGAATCCGGCGCGATCCGAAACATCGGATTTTCCTATCATGGAAATACGGAAAATTTCAAGAAGATCCTGGACGTTTATGACTGGGATTTCTGCCAGATTCAATATAATTACATGGACGATGTGTCGCAGGCCGGGCGGGAAGGTCTTCTGGCCGCGGCATCGAAGGGACTTCCAGTCATCATCATGGAGCCGCTTCTGGGAGGGAAGCTTGTGAATCAGATCCCGGAGAGCGCAGCCCGCTTGATGAGAGAAAGTGGCCGCGGATGGAGCAAGGCGGAGTGGGGACTTCGGTGGCTTTACGATCAGCCGGAGGTGACAGTGGTTCTTTCAGGCATGAATTCTCTGAAAATGGTCGAAGAAAACTGCCGGATCGCTTCCGAAGCCAGACAGGGGGATATGACGGAGGATGATCGCCAAACGCTGGAATCCGTAAAACAGATCATAAAGAGAAAAGAGAAAGTCGGATGTACCGGCTGCAGGTACTGCATGCCTTGTCCGCATGGCGTAGATATCCCGGGAATTTTTTATTGCTATAATTCGATGTATACGGATTCGAAAAAGACAGGAAGACATCGCTTCTTTCAGACCGTTGCGCTTACGCGGAAGCCCGCGTTCGCATCCATGTGCGTCGGATGCGGAAGGTGCGAACGTCTTTGCCCGCAGGGAATTCCGATCCGGGAAAAGCTGAAAGAGGCGGACCGGGCGCTTCGGCCTTTGCCGTACAAGATCGGGATTACGGCTGCCCGGAAGGTGCTGTTCCGGGGGTAGGCGGTTTCACGCCGTCCTGTGTCCGGGCACTGTCAGTGCCGCAGTATGTTCAGACTTTGCCGGTGCCGTCTCGTGTCCGGGATTTAACGGTGCCGCTTTATCTCCTGAAGTTGACAGTATATTTGAAATTCGGGGCGTTATTTTGTATGATAAGAGCATAAGATCAGTGTCCATTCTGGAATCCTTTGCAGAGTTCCAGAAGGTCTGTGGATAAGGCTGGAAAGGAAAGACGGCAATGAACGAAATTCAGAAAGACGGGAGCATTTATGTCCCTTATGAGGATCGTACCGGTATGGAATCGGATGTGTTTTTTACACGCGATCTTTCATCGGAGGGACTCGCGAAGGCGTATGAAAGCGTGAGCGGAAATATCACTGGAAAAACCGGCGTGAAGCTTCATACGGGCGAGCAGCACGGGCCGAATATTATCCCGCATGACTGGGTGAAATATCTGATGGAAAAGGAGCCGGAGCTTTCGGAAGCCTCGATCGTAGAGACAAACACCTATTATGACGGAGACCGGTATACCACGGGGCAGCATCGGGAGACGCTGAAGGTGAACGGCTGGACATTCTGCCCGGTGGATATCATGGATGAGGACGGAACAGAGCTTCTTCCGATTCAGGGCGGAAAATGGATGAAAGAGATGTCGGTCGGCTCTCATATGCTGGATTATGATTCTTTAGTAATTCTGACGCATTTTAAGGGGCATACGATGGGTGGCTTCGGCGGTTCGAATAAAAATATCGGCATCGGTTGCGCGGATGGAAGAATCGGAAAGAAATGGATCCATACAAGAGAGGGACAGGATCAGTGGTCAATTGCTGAAGAGGAACTGATGGAGCGGATTACGGAGTCCACGAAAGCGACCGTCGATTATTTCAAGAACCATATTCTGTACGTAAACGTAATGCGGAACATGTCTGTCTCCTGCGACTGTGAGGGCACCGCGGCGATGCCGGTTGTAACGCCGAATGTCGGCATTCTGGCGTCCAGAGACATTTTAGCTCTGGATCAGGCATGCGTGGATCTGGTTTATGCGATGAAGGAAGAAGATCATCACGATCTGGTTGAGCGGATCGAGACCCGGCACGGCCACCGGCAGCTGTCGTATATGAAGGAAATGGGAATGGGAAACAATAAGTACCGTCTTCACGATCTGGATCATGACGGCGTGCTGATTTCCCGGAAGGACGCGGTCGCGCACGTTGTGCCGTTTGAAGGATAATCATTAACGTCTGCGGCCGGCAGGAAGAGCTTCGGCTCTTCCTTTCGACCCGTTATTGCTGTCGTGGCTGACAAAGGATGCCATGAGATCGTGAGATGGAAGGAGAAGAAATCATGCCATATAAAACACCGTCTGCCTGCATCGAGGCGGAAAAAGATCAGGTAGCGAAGGTTGTGCTGATGCCGGGAGATCCGCTCCGTGCGAAATATATTGCGGAAACTTATCTTGAGAATCCTGTCTGCTTTAATACAGTCCGGAACATGCTTGGGTATACGGGGACATATAAGGGAAAGAAAGTTTCCGTGATGGGAAGCGGAATGGGTATTCCTTCGGCGACCTTGTATGCGCATGAGCTTTATACATTCTACGATGTAGATGCCATCATCCGTGTCGGATCGACGGGCGCGCTTCTGGATGACATGGAGCTTAAGGATTTAGTGATCGCGATCGGAGCCTGCACGAATTCGAATTTCGCGGCGCAGTACGGCTTCCCGGGTACACTGGCTCCGACGGTTGATTTTGAGCTTTTCGACGCGGCGGTAACGATCTGCAAGGAGCGCGGGACAAAGTTCCGTGCCGGCAATGTCTTTTCCACTGATGTATTTTATAATGCGCGTCCGACCATTGCGGACGAGGCGAAGGCACTTGGCATGCTCTGCGTAGAGATGGAGACCGCGGGCGTCTATCTGGAGGCGCTCGCGCAGCATAAGAAAGCGCTCAGCCTGCTCTCTGTTTCCGATCATTTCTATCGTCCGGAGATGCTGACGCCGGAAGAAATCCGGGAATCGTTCAATGAGATGATGGAAATCGCGCTGGAGACGGCGGTGAAATTCGCGTAACATTAAACGTAAAAATTTTCGCATAATGCGGATGGACAAAGAACAGAAAACAGGATATTTGGAAAGAAAGAGGCTGCTGCAGTCGGTAAAATTATGCCGAATGCGAGCGGCCTCCTGTTATTTATGGCGGATACGGTCTCTCCGTAATCAGGCTGTCAATAATCAGGTCATTTGCTGTAAGCAGCGTTCATTAATAGGCGGAAATGCTTCCGTCCGCCCGGGGCTCCGTTCCGCCGCAGTAGATTCCGTCTTCGTTTTTCCATATGATTTGCCCGCGTCCCATGTTCATGCGGCTCCGGACGATTTCAACGTCGTGCCCTGCCGCCCGTAGCGATTCGGCGGTTCCTTCCGGAAATTCGGGCTCAATCTGGATCTTTTTCCCGGAAGTCCACTGAAAGCGCGGCGCATCCAGTGCCTCCTGCGGGTTCATATTGTAATCGATTAAGTTTAGAAGAACCTGAATATGCGCCTGCGGCTGCATAAAACCGCCCATGATACCGAACGGACCGATCGGTTTCCCATCCTTCATTAAAAAACCGGGGATAATCGTGTGGTACGAACGCTTTCCGCCGGCGATACAGTTATCGCTTTCGGGATCCAGCGAGAAATTTGCGCCGCGGTTCTGAAGGGCGATGCCGGTGCCGGGAACAACGACGCCGGAGCCGAAGGTCATGTAATGGCTCTGGATGAAGGAAACCATGTTCCCTTCGCCGTCTGCGGTGCAGAAATAGACCGTGTCTCCGGACCAGGGCATACCGGCCTTCGGCATGGATGCGGTCCGCCCGATTTCCCTTCTTCTTGCATCCGCGTATTTTTCGGAAAGAAGCGCGGAAAGCGGCGTTTTCATAAAATCCGGATCGGCGACGAAGGTTTTCGCGTCCGTGAAGGACAGCTTTGTCGCTTCGATGATTTGATGAAGCGTCTCCGGCGAAAATCGATTTTCACCCAGAGGAAGACCTTTGAGAAGGTTCATCGTCATTAGGACTGTGATTCCATGACCGTTCGGAGGCATTTCGAAGATATCGTATCCGTGATACCGCACAGAGACAGGATCCGCCCAGACCGGATGATAATCCCGAAAATCCTCTTTTGAAATAAATCCGCCGGTTCGATCCGACCATGCGGCGATTTTTTCGGACAAAGTCCCTCGGTACAGGCTTTTGCCGTCTGTATTCGCGATTTCTTCCAGCGAATCCGCGAAATCCGGATTTCGGAAAACTTCCCCGGCATGGTAGGGTTCGCCGTCTTTTGTGTATGTTTTTATCCATGGGCTGAATAGCTCCGGATTTTCCCGGGCAAGCGGGACAAATCTCTGACAGCCTTCTTTCCATAAACGGCTTCCGTTTACAGGAACGGGGAATCCTTCCCGCGCAGTCCGAATGGCCGGTTCCGCAAGCTCACGGAGCGGTTTGGAGCCAAAACGTCTGGACAGCTCGCCCCAGGCGCTGACGGCTCCAGGGACCATAACCGGGATCCAACCTTCCTTCGGCATTTCCGTATAACCCATGGCTTTGATTTTCGAAGCCGAAAGGGAGAGCGGCGCCCGGCCGGAGCCATTGATTCCGTAAAGCTTCTGCTCTTTCTCATTCCAGTACATAACGAAGCAGTCGCTACCCAGATCGTTGCTTCCCGGCTCGGTCAAAGCCAGCATCATCGCCATTGTCAGAGCCGCGTCCATCGCATTCCCGCCTTCCTGGAGAACATGAAGTCCTTCTGAAGACGCGAGCGGGGATGTGGAGCAGGTCATTCCGTTTTTAGCGTATATCACTGTGCGGCGGGAAGGAAAACGGTACATTAAAGGATCAAAATTCATGATATTTCCTCCTGAATTCCGGGTATACAGCCTTTGTCAGTAGCGGGCGTTCTGCTCGCCGGGCATAACATAATAAAGTGAGCGGTTTTCTCGGTGTGCGTCGGTTCGGTCCGGGTATTCCGGCAGTTTTTACTGAGGCAACTCCCGAAGCGGACGCTATTTTATTTATTATAACTGAATATGCAGGGAACCGTACAGTATTTCATCGAAAATGCTGTTCCTGATAATGGAATTTGATCTTTTTTATGGTATAATTATTACTCTTGATGGAGAAGTGGAGGAGAAAAATGACGAATATCTATCTTGCGGGAGGATGCTTCTGGGGCGTACAGAAGTTCTTTGATCAGTTTGCCGCGGTGGAGGAGACGGAAACCGGGTACGCAAACGGGGAGACAGAAAATCCGACCTACGAGGAGGTTTGCTGGGATTCCGGACACGCGGAGACAGTAAAGGTGGTTTTCGATGAGCAGCAGCTTTCGCTGACCGGACTTCTTCATTATTATTTCAGGATCATTGACCCGATTTCGGTGAATCGGCAGGGATTCGACGTCGGAAAACAGTACCGTACGGGAATTTATTACGACGATCCGTCGCTGCTTCCGGAAATCCGGGCCGTGATAGAAGAACAGACGGAGAAGGTGGGGCAGCCTCTCGCCGTCGAGGTGATGCCGCTGGAAAATTATTATACGGCGGAGCCTTATCATCAGAAGTATCTCGACCGGATACCGACTGGATACTGCCATATCAAGCCATATCTGATGCATCTGGAAGAGAAGGAAGGTAGTAGGAGCTAAATGGAAAAGTATTTTAAGCTGAAGGAGCGGGGGACGGATGTTCGTACGGAGATTTCATCTGGTGTGACGACGTTCCTGGCGATGGTGTACATTCTTGCCGTAAACCCAAGCATCCTGAGCGCAGCAGGGATGGACAGCGGGTCTGTGTTTACAGCCACATGTATTTCGGCTGGAGTCGCGACTTTCTGCATGGCTTTCTTGGCAAATTATCCGGTTGCTTTGGCATCCGGAATGGGTCTTAACGCGTACTTCGCATATACGGTTGTGCCGAACATCGCGGCGATGGGGGTCGATAAGCCATATCAGATCGCGCTGACGGCCGTGCTCGTGGAAGGAATTATTTTCATTCTTCTTTCGCTTACGAATTTTCGCGAGAAATTGGTGAATGACATTCCGGAAAATCTGAAGCATGCGATTACGGCTGGTATCGGTCTGTTTATCGCCATTATCGGTCTTAAGAATGCGGGCATTGTCGCGAACGATGATTCTACGCTTATTACATTCGGAAGTCTTCGTTCTCCTGGCGTTGCGCTGGCTCTGATCGGAATCCTAATCGTCGCGATCCTTTATCACCGGAATGTAAGAGGATATATCCTGATCGGCATCCTCATCACATGGGGCCTTGGAATGATCGCGCAGCTTGCGGGATGGTATCATGTTGATCCGTCGAACGGGGTATATTCTCTGTTCCCGAGTTTTTCTCTTGGCAGTATTATTCCGAAGGATAAACATTGGTTTGATTTTAATTTTGCATGGGCAGGCAGCCATCTGATTGAATTTATTGTCATCTGCTTCTCATTCCTTTTTGTGGATATTTTCGATACAGTCGGAACTCTGATTGGTGTGGCTACGAAAGCGAATCTGCTGGATGAAGACGGAAAGCTGCCCTGCGCGAAGCAGGCTCTTCTGTCGGACGCGATCGGAACGGTGTTCGGCGCGGCCTGCGGAACATCAACGGTAACCAGTTTTGTGGAATCGACGGCGGGCGCCGCGAATGGCGGACGTACCGGTCTTACTTCCGTAACGACCGGAATTCTGTTCTTCTTAGCCCTGTTCTTGTCTCCGATTTTTTTGGCGATTCCGAGTTTCGCTACGACACCGGCGCTCGTATGGGTCGGTCTTCTGATGCTCTCTTCTGTGAAGCAAGTGAAATTTGACGGAGATACGGCAGATTCGGTCGGCGCGTTCCTTGCGATCATCATGATGCCATTCACATCTTCCATTGCAAATGGTATAATGTGGGGGATGCTTAGCTGGGTTATCATTAAGGTATTCACCGGAAAAGTAAAAGAAGTTAGCCCGATTATGTGGATTGTTTTCTGCATGTTCGCAGCGTATGCGGTAAAATTGATTGCGGCGCCTACTAT